>CAYPLF010000001.1:0-117487 GCA_964411555.1 uncultured Bacteroidales bacterium
CATCTCTTTTCTTTATATTTGCCGAGTTTATTTCCATGAGGCACACTTAACTGTATAGATCATGAGTATTGAAATTAAAAGAGTAACGTCCAGATCGGACAAGTTGAAATTCATCAAATTTCCTTTAAAGCTTTACAGAAACAATCCCTATTACGTGCCGGCTTTGACGTTCGACGAGTTGAACACCTTCAATCCCCAAAAAAACCCGTCCTTTGACTTTTGCGAGGCTGACTGTTTTTTGGCCTTGAGAAACGGGGAGGTTGTGGGACGAATAGCCGCCATCTTGAACAAGGATGTCAATCATTTTTGGAAACAGGAACATGCGCGTTTTGGCTGGTTTGATGTGATTGATGACATCGAAGTGACCAAGGCACTGGTTGCAGCCGTGGAAACATGGGCGAAAGAAAGAGGCATGAAAGCGTTGAAAGGACCGCTCGGTTTTTGCGACCTTGACCCGGAAGGTATGCTTGTTCATGGTTTTGACCAACTGGGCACATTTGCAACCATTTACAACTTTCCATATTACCCAACGCATTTCGAACAACTCGGATTTACCAAAGATGTTGACTGGAAAGAGTTTCTCATTGACATTCCCCGGGAGCTTTCAGACCGATACACCCGCATGGCCGATATTCTTGCCAAGAAATACGACTTACACATGGCCAAATTGACCAGCAACAAACAGTTGATCAAGCAATACGGACAGAAAATATTCAAACTGTGGAACGAAACATACAATGTGCTGTATGGATTTGCCCCACTGACGAAACGTCAGGAAAAATACTACATCAACATGTACCTTTCCATGATTAAAATAGACCTGATCAGTTTGATTGTGGACAAAAACGACGATGTGATTGGATTCGGGATTTCTATGCCTTCATTGAGTAAAGCGCTCCAAAAAAGCAGGGGAAGCCTGTTCCCGTTTGGCTTTCTGCACATACTGAAAGCCATGCGCAAGAACGATACGGTTGACTTGTACCTGATGGGGGTTCGCCCGGACTACCAACAAAAAGGACTGATTGCCATGATTTTTGCCGATTTGGCTCCTAAATACATTAAAAACGGATACCGGCTTGCCGAATCGAATCCCGAACTGGAACATAACGGAAAGATACAGGCCATCTGGGCTGAATTTGAACCTCGTCACCACAAAACCCGGCGTGTATTTATCCGTGAAATGTAGGGGGTTTTTCGTACATTTGCGGATAGATAGCACAGAATAAGACATTATGCAAGAACCCGTCGCATCACCAACTGTAACCTATGATGATGCCAACATCATCACCTTAGATTGGCAGGAACACATCCGGCGCAGGCCTGGTATGTACATTGGCAAATTGGGTGACGGAGGTTCTGCAGATGATGGCATCTATGTCTTGCTCAAGGAAGTGCTGGACAACTGCATCGATGAATACATGATGGGGTACGGAAAAACCATTGAGGTTTCCATCGATGAGGGATTCGTATCGGTGCGCGACTATGGGCGTGGAGTTCCCTTAGGAAAAGTGCTGGATGTGGCCTCAAAAATGAACACAGGTGCCAAGTACGATTCAAAAGCCTTCAAGAAATCGGTAGGGCTGAATGGAGTAGGTATCAAAGCAGTAAACGCCTTGTCTTCTTTTTTCCGCATTCAAAGCTTTAGGGAAGGGCAAACCAAGCAGATTGATTTTTGCCGGGGAGTTGTTTCCGAGAATTGCCACCAAAAAAACTCAGAAGAAGCTAATGGCACCCTAATTGAATTCATGCCCGATATCCAAATCTTTCCCGGGTATGTCTATCAGGACAATTTCATAGAAAACCTGCTCAAAAATTACGTGTTTCTCAACACGGGTCTGGTCATCAACTTCAATGGGAAAAAATATACTTCCAAAAACGGCCTGGTTGATCTCCTGAACGAGAACATCACCTCTGAGCCGCTTTACCCCATCATTCATCTGGTCGGGGAAGACATTGAAGTAGCCATCACCCATGGGAACCAATACGGTGAGGAATACTATTCCTTCGTGAATGGACAACACACCACACAGGGAGGTACGCATCAATCGGCCTTTCGGGAAAGCCTCTCCAGGGTAGTCAAGGAATACTACAACAAAAATCACGATTACTCCGACATCCGGATGGGCATCATCGCGGCCGTCAGTATCAAGGTAGAAGAGCCCGTATTTGAATCGCAGACAAAAACAAAACTGGGTTCGAAGGACATGGGGCCATCGGGGCCAACCGTAGCTAAATTCATCAATGATTTCCTAAAAAAGGAACTCGACAATTACCTGCATAAAAACGGCGAGACATCCGATGCGTTACTCCGTAAAATTACGGAATCGGAAAAGGAACGCAAAGCCATTGCCGGTGTGACCAAACTGGCCAGGGAACGGGCCAAGAAAGCCAATCTGCACAACCGTAAGTTGAGAGACTGCCGCTTTCACTTCAACGATAACAAGGGTGAAAACCTCGAAGAGACCAGCATTTTCATCACCGAAGGCGATTCAGCCAGCGGATCCATTACCAAAAGCCGGGATGTGAATTTTCAAGCTGTTTTCAGTTTGAGAGGCAAGCCGCTCAACTCTTACGGAATGACTAAGAAGGTGGTCTATGAGAATGAGGAATTCAATCTACTTCAGGCAGCCTTGAATATTGAGGATGGCCTGGAAGAACTACGCTACAACAAAATCATCATTGCCACTGATGCTGATGTGGACGGCATGCACATCCGCCTGCTGCTGATGACATTTTTCCTGCAATTCTTCCCCGAACTCATCAAGAAAGGGCACGTTTACATCCTTCAGACACCCCTTTTCCGGGTTCGGAACAAGAAAGAAACACGGTATTGTTACTCAGAAGATGATCGTATCAAAGCCATTGATGCTTTGGGATCAGCCGCAGAAATTACCCGCTTCAAAGGTTTGGGTGAAATTTCTCCCGATGAATTCAAGCACTTCATTGGTAAAGACATCCGGTTGGACCGTGTCAGTTTGCGTAAGGAAGATGTTGTCAAGGAATTGTTGGAATTCTACATGGGCAAGAATACCTCGGAGCGTCAGCTTTTTATCATAGACAACCTCATTTTGGACGAAGACCAAGACGTATGAAAACAGCTTTGTTTCCGGGAACCTTCGACCCCTTTACGCTGGGGCATGCCTCGATTGTCGAACGGGGTTTACAGCTGTTCGACCGGGTGATCATAGCCATTGGTGTGAATGCCGAAAAAAAGACGTACTTCTCACTTCAGGAACGATTGGAACAAATTCAAGCTTGTTATGTCAATTGTGACAAGGTAGAAGTCTGTTCCTATGAAGGTCTTACCGTAGAGCTGGCACAGGAAAAGGGTGCAGGCTTTATCCTGAGAGGCGTCCGTTCCATCACCGATTTTGAATACGAACGTCAGTTGTCTGATATATACAGACAGCTGTCTGACATAGAAACCGTGTGCCTGTTTACCGAACCATCGTTGTCGTTTATCCAATCGAGCATGGTCAGGGATTTACTCAGGTATGGCAAGGATATCAGTGCCTATGTGCCTGAGGCCATCCAAAAACAGATTAAACGATGAAACAAATCAAAAAAGGATTTTTGGCATTCTTACTGTTACTGACTGTTGCATTCAATTCAACATCCCAGAATAGCTCACCGTCGCAGGCTATGAAACTGAATATGGCCCAGGCGTTGATTGAGCGCTATTATGTAGACAATGCCGACTCCAAAATATTGGTGGAAGAGGCCATCAAAGCCATGGTTGCCAAATTGGACCCACATTCGGCCTATATGACGGCCGATGAGATGAAAGAAATGAACGAACCGCTACAGGGAGGGTTCGATGGTATCGGCATCTCCTTCAACATGATAAAAGACACCTTGTTTGTAGTGGAAGTTATTACGGGTGGGCCTTCAGAAAAAGTAGGGTTGTTGCCCGGAGACCGCATCATCAAGGTAGATGGTGTATTGATTGCCGGGGTAAAAATGACAAACAACGATGTAATCAAGCGATTGAAAGGGCCCAAAGGCACTCCGGTAAAAATTGATGTACTTAGAAGGAACCAACAGTCCCTACTGAATTTCCGGATTATTCGGGATAAAATACCCATCTACAGTGTAGATTCTTATTTTATGGTAGACAACAATACGGGATACATAAAACTGAACCGCTTCGGAGCAACAACACCGGAGGAATTCAGACAGGCTTTCGTTTCATTGAAGGAAAAGGGAATGGAAGACCTCGTACTTGATTTGCAATCGAACGGGGGCGGGATTATGGGAGCCGCCATTCAGTTGGCAGACGAGTTTTTATCGGAAGGCAAAATGGTGGTTTATACTGTTGGCAGGAATACACCCCGCATGCAAAGCCTGGCCAAGAGCAACGGTTTGTATGAGACCGGAAAATTGGTGGTATTGATTGACGAATATTCAGCTTCTGCGAGTGAAATTGTGGCTGGCGCTATTCAGGATTGGGATAGGGGTTTGATCATTGGCCGACGCAGTTTTGGAAAGGGCTTGGTACAAAATGCGTTCGATCTGCCGGATGGATCCACACTTAAGTTAACCATATCCAGATACTTTACTCCAAGTGGTCGGTTTATTCAGAAACCGTACGAGGATGCGGATAATTACGACAAAGATCTGATAGAACGATATAACCGCGGTGAAATGATCCACGCTGACAGTATCCACTTCCCGGATTCACTCAAAACACAGACCTTGGTGAACAAACGTACCATTTATGGCGGAGGCGGTATCATGCCCGATATTTTTGTACCGTACGACACTACCCGGTTTACACCACTGCACCGTTCGTTGTCAACTTCTGGCATTCTGAACCAATTCAGCCTTCAATACGTTGATACACAACGGAAAACATTGATGGACAAATACAAAAGTTCCGATGCTTTTCTGGCCAACTATACGGTATCTGATGCTGTGATTAAGGAATTGATCGACTATGCAAAACGTGAGAAAGTGGCCATTTCCGACAAGGACCTGCAATCAGATAAGACGTTGCTGAAAAAGCAACTGAAAGCGTATATGATACGCGACCTGTGGAAGTCATCGGAATACTACCGGGTGATGTGGACAGAAAACGAATCGCTGGTTAAAGCGCTTGAGGTATTGAACAACGAAACCAGTTATAAGAACCAATTAGAAGGTCGAAAATAAGTATGAGTGTTATCAACAACATCTTAAACAGTAAAAAAACCGCTTTTTCCTTTGAATTGCTGCCACCGCTGAAAGGCAACGGCATTGGGGGCGTTTATAAAACGATAGATGCATTGAAGGAGTTTGATCCCAAATACATCAACATAACCACCCACCGGAGCGAGGTTGTCTTTCGTCAATTGCCGAATGGATTGTTTGAACAACAAGCCGAGCGCCACCGTCCGGGTACCGTAGCCATTGCAGCCGCCATCCTGAACAAATACAACATTCCCGTGGTACCCCATGTACTATGCAGTGGGTTTACCAAAGAGGAAACTGAATACGTGCTCATGGATCTGCAGTTTCTAGGCATCACCGATTTGCTTCTGCTCAGAGGCGACAAGGCCAAGCATGAAAAGGCGTTCATGCCAACCGATCATGCCCACGCCACTGATCTGCAACAACAGGTCAATCGGTTCAATGAAGGCTATTTTGTCGACGGTACTCCGATAAAGAAACCTGGAACCCCCTTCGCTTATGGCATGGCTTGCTATCCGGAAAAACACGAAGAAGCACCCAACCTTGCCTCAGACCTTCAGTGGGCAAAAGTGAAGGTTGAAGCTGGTGCGTCCTATTTGGTTACCCAGATGTTCTTTGACAATCAAAAATACCTGGACTTTGTGGCTGCTGCCCGTAAAGAAGGCATCAACGTACCCATTATTCCAGGATTGAAGCCCGTTACCCTACTCAGTCAATTGACAGCCTTGCCCAAGATTTTCCATGTGGATCTTCCGGAAGCATTCTCGGCCGAGTTGGCTAAGTGCAAGACCGATGCAGACGCGGTTGAAGTGGGCGTGGAATGGTGTACCCGACAAGCCAGGGAATTGATTCAGCTGGGCGTACCCAGCCTGCATTTCTATACCATGATGGCAACAGAAAGTGTACGAAGGGTGGCTTCAGAAATCTATTGAGTCGATAATTCCGAACAGCTCCTCTACTGTTTCAGCCCTCAGCATGGCTACGCGGGTGTCCCTGAAATTGGGAATACCCTTGAACAGTGGTGTTGCCGCCAAATGCCTGCGGATGTGCAGGATACCCCTTCTTTCGTCCAGCCGCGTCGTACTGTCCAACACTTGTTGTTTCAGAATTTCCTTTTTCCATGAATTGGAATAAGGCACATTGACGTCCTGACTATTTTCCGCGGTGTTGATGAGTTCACCAGTAGCAAGGTAGTGCTTGATCTCTCCAAAAATCCAGGGGCGACCTATGCTGCCGCGACCTATCATAATAGCATCCACACCTGTTTCCTCAAAACGTCGGAGGCAGCTTTCAGGTGATGTCACATCGCCGTTACCAATGATGGGAATCCGAATGGCCGGATTTCGCTTGACTTCACCAATCAAGGCCCAGTCAGCCTCACCAGTGTACATCTGGGCCCGGGTTCTACCATGAATGGCGAGTGCTGCAATACCACAATCCTGAAGGGCTTCAGCCAGTTCTACAATAATTTTGGAGGAATCATCCCAACCCAGTCGGGTTTTCACAGTGACAGGAAGATTGACCGAATCGACTACCCGGCGGGTGATGGCCAACATCTTGGGAATATCTCGTAACATACCCGCTCCTGCGCCCTTACCGGCCACTTTTTTCACCGGACATCCAAAATTGATGTCAATCACATCGGGCTTTGCTTCTTCACATAACTGAGCAGCTTCAGCCATTGACTCCGCATCTCTGCCATAGATTTGAATGGCTACCGGACGTTCTTCATCCAGGATATGCAACTTCCGTTTTGTACTGGAAATATGTCGGATTAACGCATCGGCCGAAACAAACTCTGTGTACACCATGTCGGCTCCAAAGCGTTTGCACATCATCCGAAAGCCCACATCGGTGACATCCTCCATGGGTGCCAGCAACAAGGGTTTGTTTCCAAGATCGAGCGTTCCTATCTTCATGTCTTATGATACATTCAGGGCACAAAAGTACCCAATTTTGGGCAAACCAATAGACTAGGAGCGATTATTCGGGCAGTATTCGTACTTTTGCAACATCATTTTTCAGTACTATGACGCGAAAGGACATTGAGATTATGGCCCCGGTTGGATCCAGGGAATCACTGGCAGCAGCCTTCCAGGCCGGTGCCGATTCGGTATATTTCGGAGTAGGCCGTTTGAACATGCGTTCGCGTTCATCGGACAACTTCGGCATTGAAGATCTGCACGAATTGGCCGAATTATGCAGGGAGCGGGGCGTTAAAAGCTACCTGACCGTGAACAGTGTACTCTACCAAGAAGATCTGCCGGACATGCGGTATCTGGTGGATGAAGCCAAAAAAGCCGGTGTCAGTGCCATCATTGCTGCCGATGTGGCCGCGATGGTTTACGCGCGATCCATAGGAATGGAAGTTCATTTGTCGACCCAACTCAATATTTCCAACGACGAAGCCCTCGCCTTCTACGCCCAGTTTGCCGATGTGGTCGTGTTGGCCAGGGAACTCAACCTGGACCAGGTTTCAGGCATTTACGCAAGCATCCTGGAACGCAACCTGTGCGGGCCTTCGGGAAAACCCGTCAGGATAGAAATGTTCTGCCACGGGGCCCTTTGCATGGCCATTTCCGGCAAATGCTACCTCAGCCTGCACGAATACAATGCCTCCGCCAACAGAGGAACCTGTTACCAACTTTGCCGCAGGGGTTATACCGTAAAAGATAAGGAAACCGACGTAGAACTGGACATTGACAACCAGTATATCATGTCTCCAAAAGATTTGAAGACCATCCACTTCATGAATAAGATGCTGGATGCTGGTGTCCGCGTCTTCAAAATTGAAGGCAGAGCCAGGGGGCCGGAATACGTCAAGACCGTGGTTGGCTGTTACCGGGAGGCCATCGATGCCTATTTCGACAATACGTTCACACAGGAGCGTATTGAAGGTTGGAACGAACGCTTGGCCACGGTGTTCAACCGGGGTTTTTGGAACGGATATTACCTAGGGCAACGCTTGGGCGAATGGACCCACGAATATGGCTCTTCCGCCACCAAGAGAAAGGTATTGATAGGGAAAGGTGTCAAGTACTTTTCCAAACTGAAGGTGGCCGAATTCAAGTTGGAAAGCCAATCACTGCGAGTTGGCGACGAAATCCTCATTACAGGGCCGACTACCGGTGCCATTGAGACCATTGTGACCGAAATCAGGGTAGCAGAACTCCCTGTGGAGGAAGCGTTGAAGGGACAATCCATTTCCATGCCCCTGGAAGAAAAAATAAGGCCCTCAGACAAACTCTACAAAGTTATTTCATCGATTAATGAATAATTTAATTTATTAATGTTTTTTTGTTGTTTATTTTACTTATATTTGAGCACTTAACAAACCTTTATGGAACCATATACGCTATTGCTGAAAGTCAGGGATTACGAATGTGATTTACAGGGCATTGTAAACAATGCCAACTACCAGCATTACCTGGAACATGCCCGACACGAATACATACAGACCTTAGGTATCAGTTTCTCTGACCTGCATGAAAAGGGTGTGGATTTTGTGGTTGCCAGATTGGAAATGTCCTTCAAAACGCCTTTGAAAAGCAAAGACAGTTTTCTGGTTTCCGTTGACATGAAAAAAGAAGGTATCCGATGGATCTTCCACCAGAATATTTACCGTGAAGGCGACCATGCGCTAGTTGTAAAGGCCAGGGTCGATGCCGTTTGTTTGGTTCATGGCAAATTGACGGAATACGATTTACTTGAATCAACTCAGGTATAAGGAATATGAATGAGGATAGGCTCTTTCAAGTAGCCTTTTCTCTCTTGCCTGTACCCAAGGCATCGGAGGCCAAGGCTCTGCTCGAACAAGTCGGCTCACCCGCTATATTGTTCAACAACACCGATCTTCAAGAAGCCATCCAACTCGCCCCACATGTACGGCATGCCCTGAATGACGGATCTTTGCTCAAAAAAGCTGAAGACATTTTACTTACTTGTGAACGATATCACATTGAACTGACATTCCTGGGTGAAGCCGAGTATCCTTTCCGGCTGGCTGAATGCGAGGATGCCCCTCTGCTGCTCTATCGAAAAGGCCACATCGACCTGAATGGTAAACGCATTATATCCATAGTGGGTACTCGAAAGTCGACTCCACGGGGAAAATCATTGACCCGTCAACTCGTACGGGAAATCCACGATCGTTTTCCGGATACCATCATTGTAAGTGGTTTGGCCTACGGCATTGATATTACGGCACATCGGGCGGCTATGGACCACGGTCTTCAAACAGTAGCCGTACTTGCTCACGGTCTGGATTTCATCTACCCGGAATCGCATTATCGGGAAGCGATTGAAATGCAGAAGAATGGGTGTTTGATTTCTGAATTGTGTCCGGGAACACCGGCTGAACCTTATCGTTTTCTGCAGCGGAACCGCATTGTTGCCGGCATGAGCGACGCCTGTATCGTAGTTGAGTCTGGCAAGCAGGGAGGATCGTTGAATACTGCTTTACGTTCCTTTGAGTACAACCGTGCTGTATTTGCCTTTCCCGGCAGACCAGACGACGAGCAATCAATGGGTTGCAACCGGTTGATAAAAAGCCTGAAGGCCACTTTGATTGAACGAGCCGACGATGCATTGACCGATTTGGGATGGATACAGCCAAATCCCATTCAGAAAGTTCAACAAGAACTGTTTGTAACACTGAGCCCCGCTCAACAAAGCCTTTTTGATTTAATCCGTACTGATGGAACCAGCCTAAACGAATTGATTGTCATAAGCGGAATGAGTGCTTCCCTGGTCATTGCCGAAACAATAAAAATGCAGCTGGAAGGTTTGATTGAATCGATGCCAGGAAACAGTTACTGCAGAAAACGATAAACCGTTTAACTAAAGGACATCAAATTCGTAGCCCTTTGATTTAAGGTATTCAACCGCCCTTGGCATGGCATACCTCATGTTTCGTTCTGCCTTGATGGAATCGTGAAAGACAATGATAGAACCGTTTCTTGTGTAGCGTTTTACAATTTCCAACACCTCTTCCGGTTTCAAGTCAGGGTTGTAATCACGCGAAATGACATCCCACTGTACCACCTGGTAGTGCTTTCTCAACTTTCTCAGTTGACTCCACTTCATATCGCCATGGGGAGGCCTGAATAAGTTGCTATCTATGTATTTGGAGGCAAGTTCGATATTTGCCAGGTATTTCTCTGAATTGCGAAATAAACCTCTTACATGATTGTACGTATGGTTGCCCGTCCGGTGGCCACGTTCCAAAATGGAATGGTATAAATCAGGGTTACGCACTACGTTCTCACCCACACAAAAGAAGGTGGCCTTGATTCCGTACGTATCGAGCATATCCAATACCCAAGGAGTTACCTCAGGAATGGGCCCATCGTCAAAAGTAAGGTAGATTTTTTTTACAAGGGGGTCTTTTCTCCAAAGAACCCCCTTGTAAATACGTCGTATCGCTTCTGGTAATTGCTCAATAAACATACTTATCTCATGCGATTGTTTCTCATCGCTACGGATTGCTGATATAGTTGCCCGTGCTTCTGAAATACAGGCACATAAGCATCCAACAGCTTTTTGTCGTACTGTGACAAAACAGCCAAGATTTCCTGTAAGTTGTACAGCTGAGTGTTTACGAAAAGGGTAGCGGAAGCATAATGTTTTGGTTTTAAACCATACGACCATTCAAGGTTTTCAACACACTTATCGGCCACCTTTTTAATGATGTTTTGTGCTTTTTTGTCCCTTCCCATGGCATACAATACTTTTGCCATATCGGCCAGGGTGAAGTGTACACCAATTGTTTCAATCGGCAATTCTTTCAAAGACAAATCAATGACTTTCTCTGCCTTTTCATATTTTCCTTCCAGGAATAACGCTTGAGCCAACGATGACATGACGATGCGATGCGTCATGCACATACGCAGTGTATTCTCATCCAAATACAAGGAAGGATCCTTCACATTGGCCCAACGGAAGGTGTTCATAATCAAATCATACGACTTTTCCGTATTGATGATTGGTTCACCGTTATCACTCTGAATAGGTGAAACTTTATACGCCAATCCTTCCTGGACAAAATTACGTCTCATACCCAGGAATTGATCAGGATCCACCGTGATGGCATAAGAAATAGGACGATTCCATTCATTGGTTTGCAACATTTCAAGAATCATCAAACTTTCTTTGCCCAAATACTCCCTCCCACTAAGATTGATTTTCAGCTGTGGAATAATCTTACCTGCAAATGATGAATCCAGGTATTTGTTCTTCAATACCTTATCCTTGTCTATGTTCAAGTACAATTTTTCGGTGGGTATGAAATCCAGCATTTCACTATAACCAGGAACACGTTTGAACCTAGGATCGTCCGTCTTTATCCATTGAAGTGCTTCAGCCAGACTAAGCGAGTCTTCTGTCAGACGAATGATACGGCCAATATCACGTTTTCCGTTTGAATACAGAGGCTTATCCCATGAAATGGGAAGAGGATCCGAGTCGTAATAGGGCCTGCGCATTTGGTTGACATACCAGTCAGTTTGTAAATAACTGAGGTTACATACACGAACATCTGTACGAATACCTTCCACTTCCTGAGCATACCACAACGGGAAAGTGTCGTTGTCTCCATTCGTAAAAATGATACCGTTGTTGTCACATGACATCAGGTAATTATATGCGTAATCCCTGCAAATATAACGTCCGGACCTATCGTGGTCGTCCCAGTTTTGAGCAGCCATCATTACAGGGATACCAAGACAAAGGACAGTCGCCAACGTAGCGGCCGGAACCGATGGCATCATTTTTTTAAACGCACTTACCAAGCCTGGCACTCCCAACCCAATCCAGATACAGAAAGCATAGAACGATCCTGCATACGCATAATCCCGTTCACGCGGTTGAAATGGGGTCTGATTCAGATATAGTACAATGGCCAAACCTGTCATGAAAAACAGGAAAAACGTTATCCAAAAACCCTGAATGCCTTTATCACCGGCAAAAACCTGGAATAACAAGCCAACCAATCCCAACAACAATGGTAACAAGTAGTAAGTATTCCTTCCCTTATTGTTAGCCAAATCGGAAGGAAGATTGTCTTGATTGCCAACCAGCATATTATCAATGAATTTTATGCCGGTGATCCAATTTCCATTCGTGATTTCACCACTACCTTGGATGTCATTCTGACGACCTGAGAAATTCCACATAAAGTAACGCCAGTACATGAAATTAACCTGGTAGCTGATGAAGAAACGGAAGTTTTCTGCGAAGGTGGGTTTCATAACAGTGGTTTTTCTTCCGCACCGGTCTATCACCACAGGTGTTCCTTTAAAATTGCTCCATTCCTTGTAGGCAGCAATATGACTTTCCTGATTGCTGTGCATACGTGGAAAAATCATACAGGTTGCCGGTTCCATTTCGGGATCCTGCTTGTATCCGCTGATGATGTACTTGTCTTTTTGATCCGGACTGGTCTTGGCTATCTGATTCCACAGTGCATAACCCTTATTGTAAACGGGGATACAGGCACCACCTTTTGCTTCCCAACTGATGTCGGAAGCAAACGTCTTTCCGTACAATAACGGAGTTTCACCATATTGTTCGCGGTTCAGGTATCGTTCCAGCGAAAACATATTGTTGGGTGAATTCTGGTCCATTGGAGGTTGGGCAGTAGAACGAATCACCGTGACCCCATAACTGGCATAACCAATCAACATGACCATCATGCACAACAGGGAAGTATTCATGATGCGTTGGTCAAGGCCTTTCCATTTGAAAACAAAGGCAACGAGGGCTGCTGAAAGCAACACCCACAAAATAACCGAATGACCAATAAAAGGAATACCTATCAACATGACATTGACAACAAAAGCAATCTTCATACGAAGAGGGCTTTGGGCGTTGATGGTTTCCCTAAGTCCCCAAACGATGGCAGCAATGACCAATACGATATAAGCAATGGCACCTGAATTATATGACATGCCTAACACATTGACAAACAACAGGTCAAACCAAGATGCGACCTTCACAAAACCAGGCACAACACCGTAAAGCACTATGGCAACCAAGACAACCGAACCAAGTAAGGCCAACAATGCACCCTTGGTAGTTATTTTTGGAGATTTCTTGAAGTAAAAAACCAATACCAAGGCAGGAATACACAACAGATTCAATAAGTGGACCCCGATGGATAAACCCATCAAGTATGTAATGAAAATGATCCACCGGTCAGAGTGCGTTTGATCGGCAACGTCTTCCCATTTCAGGATGGCCCAAAATACAACGGCCGTAAACAACGATGAAAAGGCATATACTTCGCCTTCCACGGCAGAAAACCAAAACGTATCTGAAAAGGTATAGGCCAAAGCACCAACGGCACCTGCACCTAAAATGGTAATGATTTCACCAAGAGTCATGTTCTTTTCATCCCTGACCACAATTTTCCTGGCCAGGTGGGTGATAGACCAAAACAGGAACAAGATGGTCAGTGCACTGAAAATGGCTGACATGGAATTTATCATGGCGGCAACTTGCTCAGGACCACTGGCAAAATTGGCAAAGAACCGGCCGAAGAGCATAAAAAACGGCGCTCCGGGGGGGTGCCCGACATCCAGTTTATACGCTGTTGAAATAAATTCGCCGCAGTCCCAGTAACTGGCTGTGGGTTCAATGGTCAGCAGATACGTCACGGCAGCGATGGCAAAGACGATCCAACCGGTCAGATTGTTGGCAAATTGATAACGTTTCATAGTCATGATATCGGGTTTAGGGTGACAAAGATAGGAAAAACTGGAAAAAACACCTCTAAAGTGTAAGGGATATACCATTTTTAACAATGAATTGCGTTTTTACTTATTTTTTATACATTTGCGAAGACCTACCAATTACCCTATAGGTTTTTCAATAATTTAAACCGTTCGAACATGATTTCACGAATTACGTTGGTCGTTCTGCTGCTGTTCGCCTCAGTGCTGCCACAATTTGGTCAAAACCTGACCCCTATACCCATGGATCAGGCCATCCGATACGGAAAACTCAGCAACGGACTGACATATTACATCCGTCACAACGAGCAACCCAAAGAAAGGGCAGAGTTCTATATCGCCCAAAAAGTAGGAGCCATTCTGGAAAACGATGACCAAAACGGTTTGGCGCATTTTCTGGAACACATGGCCTTCAACGGCACAAAAAACTACCCGGGCAAAAACCTGATCAATTACTTTGAAACCATAGGTGTGCGTTTCGGCACCAACATTAACGCCTATACCTCATTGGACGAAACGGTATACAACCTTTCCGACGTTCCTACATACAGAGAAGGTATCATCGACTCAGCCCTGCTGGTCTTGCACGACTGGTCGAGCTTCATTTCCCTTCACAGTGATGAAATCGATAAAGAAAGAGGTGTCATTACGGAAGAATGGCGACAGGGAAATGATGCCTCCAGACGATTGTGGAAAGCCTCAAACACTTTAATCACAGCTGGTTCGCAGTATGCCAAACGCGACATAATCGGAGACACGGCCGTCATCAAAAACTTCAGTCATGAAACCCTGCGCAGCTACTATAAAAAGTGGTACAGACCCGACCTGCAGGCCATCTTGATTGTGGGCGACATTGATGTCGACCAAATGGAAGCACGGGTAAAAAAGCTGTTTTCCGACATTCCGGCACCGGTTTCTCCCGCCGAACGCACCTACTATTCCATCCCCATGAAGGAAACCTCTGTTACCGGCGTATTCAAGGATAAGGAAATGCAATCCACTCAGGTCATACTCTATTACTTGATTGGTACACAAAGCGATGAATTCCTGTTGTCGGAACAAGGGTACTTCACCAACTTGAAAAAAAGGCTTCTTATCATGATGGCCAATGAACGGTTTGAAGAAATAGCCCGCGAACCAAACGCCCCATTTTCCGGACTGGGCGGGGACATCGGGGGATACACCCGTACCATGGATGTGTTGGCCTTTAGTGCAGAACCGATATCCGGCAAGGAAAAAGAAGCCAGGGAAAGAACACTGAAAGAAGTAGAACTGCTGAAGCGTTTCGGGTTTACCCAATCGGAGCTTGAACGAGCCAAATTATCGCTTATGAGCGGTTTGGAAACGGCATACAAGGATAGGGAAAACACCAAAAACAAATCGTTTGTCAGCGAATATGCCCGTAATTTCCTTAATGCAGAAAGCATACCGGGCATCGAATGGGAATACGCATTCACAATGAGCGCGCTTCAAGAAATCAAACTCGAAGCGGTCAACGCTCTTGTCAACGATTACTTGAACAGAAAAAGCCTTTTTTATTTTGTGTATGCACCCGATAAAGAAGGCCTGGTGTTGCCCACTGAAGCGCAACTTAAGGAAGAACTGGCAGCAACCGCTTCACTGAAGTTGGAACCCCGAAAAGAAACACTTTCCAACAAAACCCTCATTGAGAAAAAGATCAAACCGGGCAAGGTAAAAAAAGCGGTTTCCAACCCGACGCTGGGCACCACTGAATGGACCTTATCCAACGGCATCAAGGTGATTCTCAAACCAACTCCCTACAAAGAAGATGAAATAAGGATGTCCGCTTTCAGTGAGGGCGGAACCAGTCTGGTCAGTGAAAAGGATCTTGTCTCAGTCACGTATGCATCCAGGGTGGTCCGTCAAAGCGGACTGGGCAAACTGGATCAAAATGCTCTTGATAAATTGCTGACCGGAAAAATAGTTTCGCTAAGCTCCAATATCGACACATACGGAGAAGGGTTCAGTGGTGCGTCATCGGTAAAAGACATCGAAACCTTGTTGCAACTGGTTTACCTGAATTTCACGTCCGTCAGGAAGGACAAAAATGCCTATAACCGTTTTGTCAGCGCCTACCTCACCAGCCTTGAAAATGCGGCTCTTGACCCGAACACGGCTTATTATGACTCAATAAACGGCATTTCGTACGGATACCATCCACGCATCCTCTTGCAAAACGTAGAGACGTTCAAGAAAATCCAATTTGAACCGTTATATAATTCATATGTGGAACGGTTCTCGAATCCGGCCGATTTCACGTTTGAATTCGTGGGCAACATCAATCTGGATACCATCAAACCATTTATTGTGAAATACCTGGGTGGACTTAAAACTTCCAAAAAGCGAGAAATTTGGAAAGACAACAACCTCAGATATATCAAAGGACCTCTTTATCGAGAAATCGACAAGAAATTGGCTGTAGATATGACCACCTGTTATGTCCATTACCTGATCAATCAGCCTTACAACCTCGAGAATAACTTGTTGGTCACTACACTGGCCAACATCCTGCGCCTACGCTATACCGCCACCATCCGGGAAGAAGAAGGGGGAAGCTATGGTGTGAGCGTGAGTGGATCAAGCGCTTATCAACCCATTCACCTGGCATCACTGGCCATCATGTTCAGTACGGATCCTGAAAAATACAAACGCATGCTCAGCATCGTACACGAACAAATCAAACTGATTGCCGAACAAGGACCTACCGAGGAAGACCTGTCGAAAGTCAAGCTGAACCTGCTCAAGCAATACACCGAAAATAAACAGGAAAATGCTTGGTGGTTGGGCGCCATGACCTCTTTTTACCGAACCAACATCGACGTGGTGAACGGGTATGAAAAGCGGGTGGAAGCCATTGATGCCAAGGCGATACAATCACTGGCAAAACGCTTCATTGAAGAAAACAACGTCAGGGAAATCCTGTTGGTACCGGAAAAGAAACAAGAATAAACACTACTCTAGTTCTACCTTGTCGGGATAATCAATGGTGTAATGCAAGCCCCGGCTTTCCTTGCGCTCTTGCGCTTGCTTTATGACTAAGTAGCTGGTATTGACAATGTTGCGCAACTCGCAAATTTCTTTGGAGACGACCGAGCGGATAAACAACCGTTCGGTCTCTCTGTATAAAATATCCAGTCTGTCCAACGCCCGTTTCAACCGCAAATTCGAACGTACGATACCTACGTAAGTACTCATGATCTGCCCCACTTCCTTCTGGCTTTGGGTAATCAAGACCATTTCTTCGGGTAAGCGGGTGCCCTCATCGTTCCACAGTGGAATGCGTTCTTCGAACGATAGGTGGTCCATAATGGATAAGGCGTCTTTGGCTGCCGAGTCGGCATAAACAATGGCCTCAAGCAAGGAATTCGATGCCAACCGGTTTGCTCCGTGAAGCCCGGTGCAGGCACATTCACCGGCAGCATACAGCCGTTTGATGGAAGTACGTGCCTTTGTGTCCACGGTGATGCCCCCACACAAATAATGAGCAGCTGGAGCCACGGGAATCATGTCTTTTGAAATATCGATGCCTAGGCTCAGGCATTTCTCGTAAATCATGGGGAAATGCTCTTTCGTCTGGGCAGCATCCTTGTGAGTGACATCCAAACAAACATAATCATCCCCCCTGGTTTTCATTTCCGTATCGATGGCCCTGGCTACAATATCCCTGGGCGCAAGCGAACCACGCTTGTCGTATTTCTGCATGAACTCGTTACCATCTTTGGTTTTCAATACCGCACCGTACCCACGCATGGCTTCGGTGATGAGAAACGAAGGGCGTTCACCCGGATGATACAAGGCGGTAGGGTGAAATTGGACAAATTCCATATCCTTCACAGCTCCTTTTGCTCGGTAAACCATGGCGATGCCGTCACCGGTGGCAATCAAAGGATTCGTCGTGGTTTGGTAGATATTGCCGATTCCTCCTGTGGCCATCAACGTTGTTTTGGCCAGAAACGTGTGGATTTTCCGTGTCCGCATGTTGAGCACATACGCCCCGTAACATTCAATATTGTCTGAATGACGGGTTACATTCTGCCCCAGATGGTGCTGGGTTAAAATTTCAATGGCGAAGTGATGGCTGTACACATGGATGTTGGGGTGCGCCTTGACCCTGTCGATCAAGCTTTGCTGAATCTCTGCACCGGTGGAATCCTTGTGGTGCAGGATGCGAAAATCGGAGTGCCCTCCTTCCTTGTGCAAATCAAAGTGGCCAGTCTCGTCTTTATCAAAATCAACCCCCCATTGAACCAGTTGGTCAATTTGTTCAGGAGCCTCGCGGATAACCATCTCAACCACAGCTTTGTCGCAAAGCCCATCACCGGCGATAAGTGTATCTTCTATGTGTTTGGTGAATTCATCGGTGGTTTTGGTCACGGAAGCAATGCCTCCCTGCGCGTAAAACGTATTCGCTTCTTCAAGGCCGGTCTTGCAACACAAGGCTACTTGTCCTTTGTCTGCCACCTTCAAGGCAAAACTCATACCGGCCAATCCGGAACCGATTACCAGAAAATCATATTTTTTCACCATAACCCTTTCGGTTCATTTTTGCATGCTTCCATCAAACCATCGGCCGCCCTGTCTTTTCAGATGCAGTCCATCGTCTTAGGATAGCTGAAATCACTCTTGCTGAGACAGGCAAAGGTACAGGTTTTACAAGAAATATGTTACCTTTGCCTCGTTTTTCACTATCTATTATCCTCGACATCATGGAATATCGCTTCAAGGCCATCGAGCAAAAATGGCAACAAAACTGGAAGAAAAACCAAACATACAAGGTTGGCATCGACGAAACGAAACCTAAGTATTATGTACTTGACATGTTTCCCTATCCTTCAGGGGCCGGTTTGCACGTAGGTCATCCCCTGGGTTATATCGCATCCGACATCTTTGCCCGCTACAAACGCCTGAACGGTTTCAACGTGTTGCACCCCATGGGATACGATGCCTACGGCCTTCCCGCCGAACAGTACGCCATCCAGACCGGTCAACACCCCGCCATCACAACCGAAAAGAACATCACCCGGTACAGGGAACAGCTCGACAAGATAGGTTTCAGCTTTGACTGGGACAGGGAAGTACGCACCTGCGAGCCCGACTATTACAAATGGACCCAGTGGGCATTCATCCAGATGTTCAACGCCTACTACGACAACAAGGCAGCAAAAGCGAAACCCATTGCTGAACTGGTAAAAGCCTTTGAAACCAACGGCAGCTTTGTGGCCGGCAGCCAGGAAGAACTCCTGGACGTAGCCTGTTCAGAGGAATTACGCTTCACAGCAGCCGAATGGAAGGCCATGGATGTTAAGGAGCAACAGAACTTGCTCATGAACTACCGGATTGCCTATCTGGGCGACTCCATGGTAAACTGGTGTCCGGCTTTGGGCACCGTACTGGCCAACGACGAAGTAAGCGAAGGTGTTTCTATCCGCGGCGGGCACCCGGTTGAACAAAAGGTGATGCGACAATGGTGCCTCCGTATATCCGCCTATGCACAGCGCTTGCTCGATGGACTTGACACCATAGACTGGAGCGACTCCATCTCTGAAACCCAACGCAACTGGTTTGGCCGGAGCGAAGGTGCCGAACTGATTTTCAACGTAAAAGACAGCGATGCCTCATTTACGGTGTTCACCACCCGGGCCGATACCATTTTTGGGGTGACATTCATGGTGCTCGCACCCGAAAGCGAATTGGTGGATACGCTGACTACTCCCGAACAACGCTCGGCTGTTGATGCTTATATTCAAAGCACCAAAAAACGTACGGAACGCGAACGGATAGCCGACAGACGGGTAACAGGGGTCTTCTCAGGGTCTTACGCCATCAATCCTATTGCCAATACGGCCATCCCCATCTGGATCAGCGATTACGTGTTGGCCGGTTACGGTACCGGTGCCATCATGGCCGTTCCCGCCCACGACTCCAGGGACTATGCCTTTGCCAAGCACTTCGACTTGCCCATCATTCCGCTGATTGAAGGCGCCGATGTCAGCACGGAAAGCTTTGATGCCAAAGAAGGCATCCTGATGAACTCCGGTTTTTTGAACGGGCTCACGGTGAAGCAAGCCATAGCCCGCACCAAGGAATACGTGAAAGAAAACAAGCTGGGACGCGTAAAGGTGAATTACCGCCTCCGCGACGCCATCTTCAGCCGTCAACGTTATTGGGGCGAACCCTTCCCTGTGTATTACAAGGACGAGTTGCCCTACAT
The DNA here is from genome assembly GCA_964411555.1 of uncultured Bacteroidales bacterium. GTDB lineage: Bacteria > Bacteroidota > Bacteroidia > Bacteroidales > UBA1402 > UBA8389. Next base: position 20,131 of record CAYPLF010000001.1, read on the forward strand.
GCTTGACGAAAGCAAGCTTCCTCTCGAATTGCCCGAAGTGGACCGTTTCCTCCCGACGGAAAAAGGAGAACCACCTCTAGGCAACGCCAAGAACTGGAAAACAGAGGAAGGCTATCCGCTAGAATTAAACACAATGCCCGGTTTTGCGGGCTCTTCCGCCTATTACCTGCGATACATGGATCCGCATAACGACCAGGCATTGGTCAGTCCGGAAGCCAACAAGTATTGGGAACAAGTCGACCTCTACGTTGGCGGAACCGAGCATGCCACCGGACACCTTGTATACAGCCGTTTCTGGAACAAGTTCCTCTTCGATTTGGGCTTGGTCTGCAAAGATGAGCCCTTTAAGAAACTGATCAACCAGGGCATGATTCAGGGCCGTTCCAACTTTGTGTACCGCATCAAGGAAACGAACACCTTTGTATCGCTCAACCTCAAGGATGCCTACGACGTGACCCCCATCCACGTGGATGTGAACATCGTCAGCAACGACATCCTCGATTTGGAACGCTTCAAGCAATGGAGCCCCGACTATGCCACGGCCGAATTCATCCTGGAAGACGGCAAGTACATATGCGGTTGGGCTGTGGAAAAAATGTCCAAATCCATGTACAACGTAGTGAATCCGGACGACATTGTGGAACGTTACGGAGCCGACACCCTCCGCTTGTACGAGATGTTCCTGGGCCCGGTGGAGCAATCCAAACCTTGGGATACCAACGGCATTGACGGCGTAAACCGCTTCCTGAAAAAGCTGTGGAACCTCTGCACCTCAGAGGATGGATTTTTCTTCAGCCAGGACGCACCGACACCAGAAGAGCTCAAGTCGCTGCACAAACTGATAAAGAAAACGAGTTGGGATATTGAGCATTTCTCCTTTAACACCTCGGTGAGCGCTTTCATGATCTGTGTCAACGAACTCGTTTCCCTCAAATGCAACAAACGCGCCATTATTGAACCTCTCATGATTTTGCTGGCTCCGTTTGCCCCGCACTTCAGCGAGGAATTCTGGGAAGCACTGGGAAACACCGGCAGCATATGCGATGCCACCTGGCCTACCTTCAATGAAGCTTACCTGGTGGAGTCCAGCTTCCACTACCCCATCTCCTTCAACGGTAAGACCCGCTTTACCATGGAATTGCCAGCCGATATGGACATCAAGTCTGTCGAAGCTGCCGTGTTGGCGAACCCTGCCTGCGAAAAGTGGATGGAAGGCAAACAGCCTAAAAAGATCATCATCATTCCGAAAAAAATCGTCAATATCGTACTGTAACCATGCGACGACTGCCAACCCTTTTTCTTCTGTTGCTGATGGGCTTACCCCTCTGGTCACAGGAATCATTCAGTCTGGAAGGGACGGCCGGGAATTCTGTAGGAACGCCTGAAACCTATTCGCTTTCGATGGTGGGACGTATGCATTTCAACAAGACGTTTTCAGTTGGTGGGGGTGTAGGGCTTTGGAATTCCGGATTCACATCAAGTTGGCTCAAGGAATATAATGACCAAACCGCCACCTCGTTCCGATTGAGTGATAACCAAACCACACCATCGTTTCAGGTAAACCTTAGGGGAGAGACACCTTTGCTGTCAGTGGCAAACAAGCCCTTACATGTATTTATTGAGCCAGGTCTGGTTTTTCTACCATCGACCCGTCGTACCATAAGTCTATCTGAAACCTATTTTACAGGCACACTGAATCCACTAACCAGTGAAATGGAATACAGCGAACGAACCGTACAGCCAAGGTATTCCAACCAATTGACTACCGATGATAAACCCTTGTTGGGATGGGAACTAAAGGGTGGCCTTTCCCTTTTTGTATCAGACAATATAGCCTGTGCTTTTTCTTGTGCCTATCAACACATCGACTTGTTCCAACTATTGAAAACAACAGCATTGAACACTCATGAGACAATTGAACCCATTGAACTGGAACGATACGCCCCCAACACCAACAGGTTTCAACTGCAGCTGAGTTTCATTTATCTCTTTCCGCTGAAATAATTAAAGCGATTGCAACATTTTCCGCCTCAATTTTGTTACATTTGCAGCCTTATTTTTTAGGTTTTCTCGATCAGATACTCATACATCTGAAGATCTATTTTTTACTTATAATTTCAGGTTAACATGAAGGTAAACATGACTGGTTTTCCTTTCAGACCAGCATTGGCTGAAACGATTAAAAATTACAACAAACAAACGTTCATCAAGGACCTGTTGTCGGGCATCATTGTGGGCATCGTGGCCCTTCCGCTTGCCATAGCCTTCGGTATAGCCTCGGGTGTTTCACCAGAACGGGGGTTGATTACAGCCATCATTGCCGGTTTTCTGGTTTCACTGTTGGGAGGCAGCCGGGTTCAGATTGGAGGTCCTACAGGCGCATTCATTGTCATTGTTTTCGGCATTGTTGAAAAATACGGCACAAGCGGCCTTATTATTGCCACCATCATGGCGGGCATCATGTTGTTTGCCATGGGTACACTTAAAATAGGCGGCATCATCAAGTTCATGCCCTATCCCATCATTGTCGGTTTTACCAGCGGTATCGCTGTCACTATTTTTTCCACCCAAATCAAAGACTGGTTCGGGTTGACCATCGACAAGGTACCTGGTGATTTTGCCAGCAAATGGGTCACCTATTTCCAACACATGGATACCATCAACTTATGGTCTCTAGGGCTGGGAATAATCAGCATAGCATTGATCTTCCTTTGGCCTAAGGTTTCCAAGAAAATACCGGGATCTCTCGTGGCCATTGTTCTTATAACCGTGGTCGTGTATGTGTTGCGCGAGTTTGCAGGCGTAACAGGCATCGAGACAATCGGAGACCGTTTTTCCATCAACGCCAGCTTACCCAAACCGGAGGCTCCCGTCATCAACATGGAGTTGATCACTACGTTGTTTCCTTCGGCTTTCACCATTGCCATATTGGGAGCGATCGAATCCTTGTTATCGGCCATGGTCGCCGATGGTGTAATTGGTCATCGACACGATTCGAATACGGAATTGATGGCCCAAGGTGTGGCCAACATCATTACTCCCTTGTTTGGAGGTATTCCTGCCACCGGAGCCATTGCCCGCACCATGACCAACATCAACAATGGTGGCCGCACACCTGTTGCCGGCCTCATCCATGCGGTGGTACTCCTGCTCATCCTGCTGTTCCTGGGTCCATTGACCAAATTCATTCCCATGGCTTGTTTGGCCGGCGTACTGGTGGTAGTTTCCTACAACATGAGTGAGTGGAGGCAGTTTCTCAACTTGCTCAAAATGCCGAAATCGGACGTTTCGGTGTTGCTCATCACGTTTTTCCTGACTGTCTTCATGGATTTGACCATTGCCATAGAAGTAGGTCTGATTCTGGCCGTCATCCTGTTTATCCGCCGTATCATGGAGACCTCCAGCGTTTCAGTCATTGATGCTGAAATGAAGGCCAATGAATTTTCCGAGATTGACGAACAGCTCACCATACCCAACGGTGTGGCTGTCTATGAAGTAAACGGTCCCTACTTTTTTGGTGTCGCCAATAAGTTTGAAGAGCAAATGGAGTTGTTGGGAGAAAAACCAAAAATACGGATCATTCGGATGCGCAAGGTTCCTTTTATCGATTCAACAGGATTAAGGAACCTTCAAAACCTGTGTAAATCGGCCAAACGCGAAGGTATCGTCACCGTTCTTTCGGGAGTTAATCCAACCGTAAGAGCCGTCTTGGAACGATCGGGTTTCAACGAGATGCTGGGAAATGAAAACATCTGTCCCAACATTTACGCAGCCTTGGAAAGAGCCGCAGATTTGATGGAAAAAATTCCCGCCGATAAGAAACATCAAAAATAAGTTGTACCTTTGTCGTGAATTTGTGGAAGGATTTGGACGCTTGCAACCACATGAAAAAATGCTAAAGAATTGTTTTCTCACGTCCGCGCGTAGCGTATCATCCTCCTTCAACTTGTTCAACTATTGTACCCTGATTTCGATCGGTGTGCGTTTCATTCATTTTTAAACACGTTGAACGATGGCTTATCTATTTACTTCAGAATCTGTTTCAGAGGGACATCCCGATAAGGTGTCCGATCAAATCTCCGACGCGCTGTTGGATGAGTTCCTGGCTTTTGACCCCAACTCGAAGGTGGCTTGTGAAACCCTGGTAACTACCGGTCAGGTTATTCTGGCGGGTGAAGTTAAATCTCAGGCGTATGTTGACTTACAAGACGTAGCCAGAAAGGTAATCAGCCGCATTGGTTACACAAAAAGCGAATACATGTTCGAAGCCAATTCCTGTGGAGTGCTTTCAGCCATTCACGAGCAATCGGCTGACATCAACCGGGGAGTAGACGGGGCGGCCAAAGAAGACCCCATGAATCAAGGTGCCGGTGACCAAGGCATGATGTTTGGTTATGCCACAAACGAAACCGACAACTACATGCCGTTGGCCCTGGATTTGGCCCATGGTTTGCTCATTGAACTGGCAGACATCCGTCGCGAGGGAAGCATTCCTTACCTCAGGCCAGATGCCAAATCGCAGGTTACCATTGAATACGATGATAACAACAAGCCCATCCGCATTGACACCATTGTGATTTCTACCCAACACGATGATTTTATCAAACCGGAAAATGATTCTCAACAAGCCATCGACAAGGCAGACAAGGCCATGCTGGATACCATCCGCAAGGATATCCTGAGCATCCTTATCCCGCGGATTGTTGCCAAACAAAAAGCGGAAGTAGCCGCTTTGTTCAACGACAACATCACCTACCATGTCAACCCTACGGGTAAATTTGTCATTGGTGGTCCTCATGGGGATACTGGACTGACCGGACGTAAAATTATTGTTGATACCTACGGTGGCAAGGGTGCTCACGGTGGTGGTGCCTTTTCTGGAAAGGATCCTTCCAAGGTTGACCGTTCTGCCGCTTATGCAGCCCGTCACATAGCCAAGAATCTGGTAGCTGCCGGCGTGGCTGACGAAGCCTTGGTTCAAGTTTCCTACGCCATTGGCGTGGCCAAACCTATGAACCTGTATGTCAACACCAATGGCTCTTCCCATGTGAAACTGACAGACGGTGAACTGGCCGACAAATTGCTGGCCCTCTTTGATATGCGCCCGAAAGCCATTGAACAACGACTGAAACTGCGGAACCCCATTTATTCTGAAACCGCCTCATACGGGCACATGGGACGTGAACCGAAAGTGGTGACGAAAACCTTCCGCTCCAGATATGAGGCAGAAGGCGAAAAACAAATCGAAGTAGAACTGTTTACGTGGGAAAAACTGGACTATGTCGATGCCATCAAGAAGGCAGTGGGGCTAAACTAAGCGATAGATGGTTGCCTCTTTCGCTCATCGCGAACAGATAGCGTGACCTGTGCTTCAAAAATCTCAAGGGCAATTGTGATGCAATCCTATCACAGTTGCCCTTGGTCTATTCGGATGACGATACGTTCAATCATGTAATCCTTATTGATTGGTTCGTACGTCGATTTCAGGTCAGTCTTGAACAACTTGGCAATTCCCTGCCAGAAGTGTGCGGTAAAATTACCTCTGTATGCTTGTATCAATTCAAACGAAGACGAGTTGCATTGCCTGTCAATTAACTTGAGCAGCAACTTACCCTGGTTATAGGTCATTTTCCGTAATGTAGGCTCGTATTCCTTGATCAACTCCTTTTCCATCTTACGTAAATGTTTATCCCGATCATCTTCATCAGGAATTGTTTCCAGGTACTCCATGGTTTCGTACAAGGTGTAGTACACAATCTTCGATAACGGATAAACTTTCTTGATATCCCTGACCAATTTCCAATAATAGGTTTCTTCCTTTTTACTCTTGAAACGTTCCGGTGGAAAAACATAAATAGCTTTTAAGTACACCATAGAAATGGTGTCTCCATCAATCACCACCACATAAGTTGAATTCACATTCATCCCGTTTGAACGAACACCATAGACGGGTTCATACGGAAGATTGGGCAAATTGTAACCTGCTCCCTTCACCTGACCGGTTGTTACAACCAGTAAAAAAAGTAAAAACGATAGCAAGGAGCGCATATACATGAGATAGTTTCTGTTGATCAATGCAAAAATACGCTTTTTTTTATCAGCCATTCTCGTACTGAAATTTAAACAACATAATTTAAGAATTAATATCTCTGTAATATATTTCTTTATTATGTCTTTTTCATTATTTTTGTGTTATTCTTTTTAAGCCAACAACAACCATGAAAACTATAACCCATTTATGTTATCTTCTTATTTTCTTTTCTCCTTACGCCCATTCTCAACTGGGGGAAGGAACCTTTCTTGGCCAAATAGAGGCCTCCTCTTTGGCAATTGGAGGTTCAATGATGGATTTCTCGTTAATCGATTCAACTCAAATATCCCTCCATTATCGACGTCCCTATTCCCTCAATGCTCTCAGTTCAGCGGGCATAGAACTTCTGCTACCTTTCAGGCCCATGCTGGTCAATGCATCCTTTTTGCAAATGGGTGATGACTTGTTACAAGAACAATCCTTGCAGGTTCATCTTAAGAAAAAAACTTCAAAAACAATCTGGATTAAAGTGGGGTGCGGGTTCTATCGTCTACATGCCATCAATGGAATAACCGGGAAAAGTGTTTATGCTGACCTGAATATCGTTTACCTCATCAACCCTGCCATAGCTGTCGGTTGTCGCCTGGTTAATCCGACAGGAAGTACAGTCAACATACATGGAGAAAGAAAAAAAATTGAACAAATCAACCTAATCGGATTGACCTATAACCCGGCAACATCCATGACCTTTATACTTGAGGGAGAAGAACGGCCAGGATTGTCTCCACTTGCTCGTTTGGGGCTTTTGTACACACTTGATCAAGCATTTACGATAATGGGTGGAGTATCAACTTCTCCCATACGATTTGCCTGGGGAGTAAGGACAACCCTAAAGAGAACGAGTATTATTCTTGGATTAGGTCTGCATCCACAATTAGGATTGACCTCGGCACTGTCATGCTCCTATCATTTCCGATGGAAACAATGAAACCAATTGCCTCTATGTTGTTTCGTGTAAACCTTGCCGTATGGGTAAGTTTTTTCCCATGCACGAAATCACAGGCTGACTCATCTTCACACTACACGCACAATCAAAGCGATGATGCCAGCTTGATGGAAACAGTGGATTGGGATGATTATTTCACAGACATGTCGGTCGTAGAAAGCGATGAATCACTGTTGGAACAATGGTCTGAACGTGTTCAAGAGCTTGTCGAACAGCCCTTAAACATAAATTCAGCCACCAGGGAAGAATTAGCCGATTTGCCCTTCATGAATGAGAAATTGGTTGAAGCAACCAGCTACTACCTCTATCGGTATGGCCCCATAAAAGACTTAGCCGAACTCAAATTGATAGAAGGTATGGATGAAATCAGGTTTCGTCTGTTGTATCACTTAGTCTATCCGGGAGAGACGCTTGAAAACAACAACACAACACCATCCATAAAAACCATGTTGGAACGGGGTAAACATGAAATTCGTCTTCAGGTGGGCAGAACTCTTGAAGAAAAGCAAGGATACAAACAAACAACTTCAGAAAAAGAACGATACCTTGGAGATGCTTGGTCTTCAACGGTGAGATATGGATTTAACTACAAAAAAAAACTTCAATTCGGTTTTACTACCCAAAAAGATGCGGGTGAACCATGGTTGAATGAACACTCATCACCGGATTATCTGTCAGCTCACTTGATGATTAAAGACATAAACTGGTGTAAGGCCATCATTGTAGGAGATTATTCTCTAACCATGGGGCAAGGATTGGTGTGTGGCCAATCGTTTCAACTTGGTAAAGGATCATTTTCTGGAAACACGGGGGCTGCAGGATCAATGCTGAAACGGCATGCATCAAGTGCTGAATCCAATTATTTCAAAGGCCTTGCGTTTGAAATTGGCCCATTCAACCTCCCTTCAGCCAATAAAAAACCAGCATCTGTATCCTTGATGGGTTTTTATTCCAAACAACACATTGGTGCAAGTGTTTCAGGGAACAGCGTTACCTCCATTGTTACTACAGGTTTGCACCGTACACCCGATGAAATGGAAAAACGGCATCGTTCAACACTGCTGACTGCGGGTGGTAGCCTTGCTTTTGCAACTCGCTTGGCGTGCTTTCATGTAAACATCCTTTCGTGGAGCATGAATAAGCCACTGTTACCATCGCAACATCCGTACAATCAATTTCAAGTGAAAGGGTCAAAAGGCAACAACAGTTCGCTGGATTATCGGTTTTTAGCGGGTAAGGCTTCATTTTATGGAGAATTGGCTGTTGATCAAAATCTACACGTTGCTTTTCAGGGTGGTTGTTACGTTTTGCCCTTGCCGAGTCTTTCATTGGTATTTCATTACAGGAACCACGGCGTTAAATACAATGCCATGCATGCGGGAGCTTTTGGCGAAAACAACAAAGCCAACAATGAACATGGCATCTATACGTCACTGACCTGGGAGGCAACAAAACACTTAACCCTGAGTGGTTATGTCGATTTGTACCACACTCCATGGGTAACCTTTTCCTGTGATGAACCATCGTGGGGTAGTCAGCTGAGCATCCAGGGCCTTATACAACTCAACCAGACAGCATCGCTGATCATTCGTTTTAAAGAAAAGAACGTCGTGCACAACCAATTACCACCGGGAAGCAAGAATCCGTTTACAGAAGCGTCTGTGCAACAACATCTTCGTTTACAATACACAGAAAGCATGAATCAACTCGAAATGCGAACCATCGTTGATGGAACCGGGGCTTTCAATAGGTTGGATAAAAGACAAAGTGAAGGGTATTCATTGTCGCAGACAATCATATATACGCTTCAGCCCTTTCCTGCAAAAATCAGTGCAAAAATCAGCTGTTTTGACATTCCTGATTATGAAAACAGAATATCTTCCTATGAGGCCTCACTCCCGGGAAGTGCTAGGTTTTCCACTTTATATGGTAAAGGGTGCCGATTGAGTGCGTTGATTAGTTACAACATGGGGAAATCGGTGCAATGGTGGCTGGATGTTTCCCATTGGAAGTACATGGATCGGACGTGTGTGGGTACAGGCATGGAAGAAGTTAGAGGAAATCACTTAACCATGATTCAACTCTTGTTTCGATTGAAAATATGACAGGAAAGTTTTCTACCTTTGCCTCATAATTCGACACCATGCCTACCTTTTTATTCAATGAAATCATTTTCGGGCCGGTAAAAAGCCGAAGGTTGGGTGTCTCATTAGGCATCAACCTGCTTCCTGTTAATGGAAAAGTGTGTTCATTCGATTGCCTGTACTGTGAATGCGGGCTTAATAAGGATAATAAAGGCGGCAGTCTTCCCGATAGAGCCCAAGTCAAAGAAGCCCTTGAACACAAGTTGCGCCAGATGAAACAAGAAGGATTGGTTCCCGATGTCATCACTTTTGCCGGGAATGGCGAACCCACCCTGCATCCCTCGTTCAGCCAAGTGATTGATGACACCCTTGCCTTACGTGACGCTTGGTTTCCATCGGCCAGAGTTTGCGTTCTTTCCAATGCTACCCAATTACACAAGCCGGAGGTAGTTGATGCCCTCAAGCGCATTGACCAACCCATCCTCAAACTCGATAGCGCATTTGATGAAACCATTCGCCTGTTGGACAGGCCGGTTTCTTCTCAATTTTCCGTTTCCACATTGGTCAAACAGTTTAAGGTTTTTGGAGAAAAACTAATCATACAAACCTTATTCACACGGGGAGAATACGAAGGTAAGCACTTCGACAACAGCACACCGGAAGAAGTTCAGTCATGGATAGGCTTACTTAAAGATATCCAACCAGCCTCTATCATGATCTATACCATAGACAGGGACACCCCCATTAAGGGAATGGAGAAAATACCCCTATCCGAGTTGAGACACATTGCAGACATGGTCAAAACACAGACCCACATTCCCGTTAGCATTGCCGGCTAAAATGGTCAACGATTTTTCACTGGTTCGCACGGCCGATGGTTCTGAAACGCTATATTCTGCCATCTTGGACGAATCATACCATTCCCTGAACGGAGCCATACAGGAATCGATACACGTCTTTATCCAGGCTGGATTACAGAAGAGACAGCTGGATAGCTTGAGTGTGTTTGAAGTCGGTTTCGGTACTGGATTGAATGCCCTGCTTACCTGGCAGGAGGCAGAAGAAAAAGGCCTGCACGTTTATTATGAAACCATTGAGGCCTATCCGCTTTCTCCATCGCTTTATGAGCAACTAACCTTCAAGAATGCATGCCTCTCACTACCTTCTGATGGACTGTTGCGACTTCATCAATGCGAATGGGGTGAATGCATACAATTAAGCCCCGTCTTCTCTTTTTGTAAGCGCAAAGCGTTTTTCGATACTTTCAGGTTTGATCAACCCTTCGATGTGGTATATTACGACGCTTTTTCACCCGAAAAGCAACCCGAGCTTTGGACAGAAAGATTGTTTCAAACGGTATACGACGCCTTGAATCCGAACGGTATTGTAGTGACATACTGTGCGAAGGGAGCGGTAAGACGGGCCATGCAACATGTAGGTTTCCAAACGGAGCGACTGCCCGGTCCTCCAGGTAAAAGAGAAATGCTTAGAGCGACCCGTTGCTCTTATTGAAAAAAGAAAAAGGCCATGATGGATGCCATCAAGTGCATAAAAAAGAGAATCCGGGCAAACACATTATCCCTAATAGAATAGAAATGAGCGTAGAAAACCAAGGTTGGAAAGCCCAGTAAAAAAAGAAAAGCCGTATTGGAAGAAGACGCTGTCAACCACATGGCAAACCCTCCCAGACATAGTATCAATATGGCATACAGGAAGTTACGCGTCAAAAGCTTATCCTGATTTTGTTGTTGCACAAACGAGCCAAAAGCAATCAGGAGCAACAAACCCATAAAAGCCAAATACACGACAGCAGCCGGAGTCAAGATGGAAAAGTCAATCAGTTCAAACGTCAGAACACTGTGCCATGCGTTGTGCAAATACCGGTAATCATCAAACAGGAAAGAAATCCCTCCCACCAACCAATACAGACTTGCATATCCAAACAACGACGCTACGATGTTTCTAAAACTGATGGGTTGGACGTTAGCAGCCGCCAGCCAAAAAAACGGTAACATCCACAATAAGCGGTTAAAAGCCAGTGAGGACAAAGCAATCAACAACGAAGCATCAAACAATGCTCGGTTCATTTTCTTTTTTTCTGTTACGGAAAAAATCCGGAAACAAGCACCCACCAACAAAACACCGGCTACATAAACAACTGGTTGATTCACATAAGGGAACAAGGTTGCGCCCATAACACAATACCAAAAGAAAGGGAAAAAACTACGCACCCTTATCAATCGGTTATCGGATGTGAAGAACTGAAACAATATGCCGCCGGTTATAAGAATAACCAAAGAGAATATATTCTTCAGTAAGAGTGGTGAAAAAAATGACCGTATCGCTACGACCATACCCGACAAGCCGGGCAATACCTCAAGCGGAAAATCGGACTGAGAACTACCGGGTAGCTGCTCTACCGCAAACGTTTGGTAGGCAAAAGACAGCAAAAGGAGCAAGAGGCCAAGTATCCAAAGCCAATTGTTGTACATTATCCTGCTCAAGAATCCTTTTGCCATGTCCCTCTTTCATTTATGCACGGTTATTTCAAATCAAACCCGATATCCGAACGGAAATATACACCATCAAAACAGATGGTTCGGGCATTCTTGTATGAAACTTCCAACGCTTCTTCTTTGGTGGAACCATATGATGAAACAGCCATGACTCGGCCCCCGTTGGTAACCACTTCTTTACCTTGTATCTTGGTGCCCGCATGGAATACGACACTGTCAGATACCCCGTCCAAACCGCCAATCACTTTTCCTTTCTCATAGTTTCCCGGATACCCGCCGGATACCAACATGACAGTAACCGCGTATCTGGGATCCATGATGACCTGTTGTTGATCCAATGTCCCCTTTGCTATGGCTTCCAGCAATTCCACAAAATCGGACTGAATGCGAAGCATGACTACTTCCGTTTCAGGGTCACCCATCCTGGCGTTGTATTCAATGACAAACGGTTCATTTCCCACCTTGATGAGTCCGAAAAAGATAAAGCCTTTATAATCGATGCCCTCTGCCATAAGCCCTTTAACAGTAGGCTTGATGATGCGTTCTTCCACCTTTGACATGAACACGTTATCGGCAAAAGAAACAGGAGAAACGGCACCCATTCCACCGGTATTCAGACCCGTATCACCCACGCCAACGCGTTTGTAATCCTTGGCAACAGGAAGCACCTGGTAATGAGTTCCATCCGTCATGACAAAAACGGAGCATTCAATGCCCGAAAGAAACTCTTCAATCACAACCGTACGGCTGGCATCGCCAAACTTGCCTTCCAACATGGTTCTCAATTCAGCATCGGCTTCATCGAGCGAAGGCAAAATCAACACCCCTTTTCCGGCCGCCAATCCATCAGCCTTCAACACATACGGAGCTTTCAGTGTGCGCAAAAAGGCCAGACCTTCGTCCAATGTATCCTGTGTTATGCTTTTATAACGGGCTGTCGGTATATTGTGCCGCAACATAAACCCTTTTGAGAATTCTTTGCTGCCTTCCAAACGGGCACCTGCTTGAGATGGTCCGATTACAGGTATATGAGCCACCGTCGAATCCGTTTTGAAGCTGTCGTAAATGCCTTTGACCAATGGATCTTCCGGGCCAACTACAACCATGTCGATCCGGTTTTCCAACGCAAATGTTTTGATCGCCGGAAAATCATCGGCCGAGATGGACACATTGGTGCCAATCAAACCGGTACCAGCATTTCCCGGTGCAATGTATAAGCGTTCAACACGGGGACTTTGAGCTATTTTCCATGCCAGAGCATGTTCACGTCCACCAGATCCGAGCAAGAGAATATTCATAGGATTGAGTCATTGATGTTCACGCGCAAAGATACGTCTTCGCCATTAATTATCGTGCAAAATGCTGTATTTTTGCTTCCATGGAAGCCTCCACACACAGCCAACCTCATCATGCATACTCCGAATTTGATGTGTCGGAACTGACGCACTTCATCAAACAGGAAGCCATTAAGTTGGGATTTGACGCCTGCGGCATTGCACCGGCACATCCTCTTCCGCCAAAAGAGGTGGCGCACTACACCAATTGGCTGAAGCAAGGTTATCAGGGAGAGATGCACTATATGGAACGGAACCTGGAACTTCGTCTGGACCCAGTCAAATTGGTCCCTGACGCAGCATCTGTCATTGTTGTCGCCTTAAATTACGCTACATTCCAACCAACTTCCAATCCGGGAATTGCCAGGTATGCCAGAAGACCCGATTACCATCCGTTCATCCGTAATCGGTTGCAAGCATTACTCGAGCGAATTAGGGAAACTGGTCTTAATGTATCAGGGAGGGCTTTTTCCGATTCAGCACCACTGGCAGAACGATACTGGGCCGAACAAGCCGGACTTGGTTGGGTGGGGAAAAACCATGTAGTAATCGTTCCAGGCAAAGGTTCTTGGTTTTTATTGGGAGTCTTGGTCATTTCTCAACCGTTACGCTATGACACACCCATACCCAATCGTTGCGGATCATGCAACCGCTGCATCGATGCATGTCCAAGCCATGCTCTTCATAAGGAAGGATATCTTGATGCGAGACGCTGTTTATCCTACTTGACCATTGAAAAGAAGGGCGATTTTACTTCAGAACAAGCATTACTACTTCGGGAAGCCGACTGTTTATTCGGCTGCGATTGTTGCCAGGAGTGCTGTCCCTGGAACCGCTTCAGCGTTGAAGCATCCGACGAAAGCTTTCCGCTGTTGCGTAATCTTCTGGAACTTGACATGGAGACACTGGAATACATGGATGCCGAAACATGCCACCAAACATTCCACGGTACAAGCCTTGAACGAACAGGATGGGAGGCTTTGGTACGCAATCTAAAGGCTATAAAAAAAGTCCGACCCTCTGAATGAGGGCCGGACTTCCTTGTTGTCTCACCTGGATTCGAACCAAGACAGGCAGTACCAAAAACTGCAGTGCTACCATTACACCATGAGACAATCCTCTTTGCTTTCCGTTGAAAGCGTGGCAAAAGTACGGAAATTGTTTGAACCGACAAAATGGCGGTATCGTTTTTTTAGCGAACCACTATCAGGAAATAGTTCTTTTTCCCTTTTTGACCCAAAATATAATGGCCATTCAACAACTGGGACGAAGAAAACGCACCATCCACATCCGTCCATTTTTCTTTATTGACAGAAAAACCACCGGCTTGGATCAATTTGCGCAACTCTCCCTTTGAAGGAAATGCAGGTGCTTTTTCAACCAGCAGGTCAAGCACCTTCATGCCTTCGTTGATGCAGGCAGCATCCACTTCATACGTTGGTACGCCCTCAAATACAGACAGGAAGGTTTCTTCATCCAATTTTTTCAGTGCATCAGCGGTCGAATTGCCAAACAGGATGCCGGCTGCTTCCATGGCAGCGTTGTAGTCTTCTTCCGAATGGACCATGGTGGTGATTTCCTTGGCCAAGCGTTTTTGAAGCAACCTCAAATGAGGTTCCTGACGGTGGGCTTCCACCAAGTCTTCCACTTCCTGCTTGCTCAGGAATGTAAAGATGCGGATATACTTCTCGGCATCCACATCGCTGACATTCAGCCAGAACTGTACAAATTTGTATGGAGACGTATAGCGTTTGTCTAACCAGACATTACCACTTTCTGTTTTACCAAACTTGCTTCCATCGGCTTTTGTAATGAGGGGGCACACCAAAGCAAAGGCTTCACCGCCGGTAACCCTTCGAATCAGTTCAGTACCCGTTGTGATGTTTCCCCATTGGTCAGAACCACCCACTTGTATGCGGCAACCTTTCTCACGATAAAGGTGCAAAAAGTCAAATCCCTGTAGCAACTGATAAGAGAACTCCGTGAACGACATCCCTTCCGACGATTCCGAGCTTAAACGCTTTTTAACGGAATCCTTGGCCATCATATAATTTACTGTGATGTGTTTCCCTATGTCGCGGATGAAGTTTAGAAATGAATAGTTCTTCATCCAATCGTAATTGTTTACCAACTCAGCCGCATTGGGTGCCTGGCTTTCAAAATCCAAAAACCGGGACAACTGTTTTTTGATTGCCTCTTGGTTATGTCTCAACGTCTCTTCGCTGAGCAAGACCCGTTCCTGTGATTTCAAGGATGGATCGCCAATCATTCCCGTGGCTCCACCCACAAGTGCTATGGGTTTATGCCCGCAGCGCTGAAGGTGCATCAACATCATAACACCAACCAAATGTCCTATATGTAGTGAATCGGCCGTAGGGTCAATGCCCAGGTAGGCCGTCGTCATTTCTTTTTTCAATTGCTCATCGGTGCCGGGCATCCTGTCGTGAATCATGCCACGCCACTGTAACTCTTCAATAAAATCCATGTAACCAGATGTATTTTCTTAGTTGATATATTTGTTAAATAATGTTATAATCTGTCATTTTTTCGTATAGACCGTGAACTTTAGGGTGCAAAAATACGTCATATTTCAGAATTCACTATAAAATATTTAAAATATTTGATTTAAACAAACGCATCAATTACCTTTGTATGTCATAATCATTTTCTGATTCATTCAGAAGCGATTATGTTTGTTTCACACAATTTATTATTCACCTGTAGTAAAAATCAAACATTTATGAAACCACTCCAAAGTAATGTGTTGATTTTTTCCGTAAAGGGCTCAGTACTTGGAACTAAGGTTCACGAGTCGCTGATGAACACCAGGGCTGTGGTCGAGAACACGTATAGCGTGCAAAAGGCCATCGACTTCATTACAGAAGAAAATCCCTGTCTGGTTTTCATCGACACTCCTGCCGACGACCAAAAAGCTGTTGAACTTTGCAAAAAAATCAAGAAACTGAAAGAAGAATCTCCGTTCAGTATCTATTTTCTGATCGACAACAACCAAAACATCGAGCAACAACTCGAATGGTTCGACCTGGGTGTTGACGAATTTGGTACCCGCGACACAAACGCAGTATTGATTACTCGTCGTGTTCTGAACATCCTGGGCAAATTCCTGGGTGCAAACAAGGATGCCATTCCCCAAAAAGGCATTGTCATTGACAGGGAAAGGTATTTGGTTTACAAAGATGGCAAAGACATCTTCTTGCCCCGCAAGGAGTTTGAATTGCTGATGCTTTTGGCGTCAAAGCCGTTGAAGGTCTTCACCCGTGAAGAAATCTTCAAATTGGTTTGGGGCAACAAATCCATCGTTGGTGACCGCACCATCGACGTTCATGTACGTAAGATCCGTGAGAAAATTGGTGAAAACTACATCTCGACCATCAAGGGCGTAGGGTACAAATTCATCGGATAATCCACTGGATGTACATTCATACGGGAGGCTGCCATTAGTGCAGCCTCTTTTTTTATTTCATTCACCAAAGAGTGTCGGAAAAAGTGTTCGAACGTTTTGTTCAACGAGCGATTCCAACTCAACTATTGGGATGCCCCTTTCACCAGCGGCTGCTTCATAGCAGTCATGAATGTCTCCGTGTTCATCTGTTTCGAGAAACAGGCGGCTGGAAGGGCATTGCTGGAGAGATTCCAGGTTATGGTGCTTGCCGAAGGAGAGATAGAAGCCTGCCGAAAGGTATTGGGCTGCTTCTTGTGGTCCCCCTCTAAACCCGTGAAGGATCCATGCGGGAATGGTGTTGAAGGTTTTTCGAATGGCCAACAATTCGGACATGGCCTTAACAACATGCAATATCACAGGTTTTTTGCATTCAGCGGCAATTTCCAGCTGAAACTGAAAAATGGATTGTTGACGTTCCAACTGCACCTTACAGATTTTATCCAAACCTATTTCACCAACCATGAGTATATGCGGTAAACTCAAAACGGTACGCAACACTTCTCTGTCTGTATCATCCCATAAAGAGGCTTCCCAGGGATGCACACCTGCACACATTCCTATTCCTCGACCTGGCAATAAACCTGTGTTGAGCATCGATTTCCAGTCGGATGTCGAACAAAACCGAAAGACATCCGGTTCCGTTTTACAATCGTGTGAATGAATATCTATCAGCATGTAATTATGGTACTGGATCATAACCATGTCCACCCCAAGGATGGCATCGCAACAAACGCTTGATTGCCAACCATCCGCCCTTGAAAGGGCCATATTTGGAAACCGCCTCTAGGGCATATTGCGAACAAGTGGGCGTGTAGCGACAAGACGACTGCGTCATGGGAGAAATGGCCACTTGATAAAAGCGAATCAGCCCCGTAAACAGGAGTCCAAGTAAGCTCTTGATCCAACCAAGCACTCTATTCATCCTTGTTGGCCTCATCCGACTGTGCTGTTTTGTTTGTTTTTACTTCTATCAAACGCCTCAACGTAGTGTACATCTTTTGATTCACTTTTTCGAACGATAGTATTTCGGAGGGTATCCAAATTAAGGCAAGATGAATGGCGGAGCCATCAGGAACAGCTTCAGACAATAGATGCTTATTGAGCCGATAAGCCTCCCGTACCAACCGTTTTACCCGGTTTCTGTCAACTGCATGTTTCAGTTTGCGTTTGGAAACACTGACCAGAAAGCGCACCGAGGGCTCTTCTGCCACCTCTGCTTCCTTGAATAGTACACGAAACGGGTAACACACAAACGACGAACCCTCCTTGAACAAGGAATCGACCCGATTGACGCCACAAAGACGTTCTTGCTTACTGAATGTTTGTCGGTTAACGGACATAAAAAAACGCTGTCTTCACAAATGTAGGCAATCTACCGGAAAACAGCGTAATTAATGGGATTGTTAAAGCACTATTTCTTGACCGCCTTTTGATTATCCTTAAGGAAAAGATCAATGGCTGCAGTAATGGAAGGAGCCTCCGGCGTTGGTGCTAAGACATCCAAACGAAGACCTGCATCTGTCACTGCCTTACCTGTCGTAGGGCCAAGAGTGGCAATGGCTATCTCGCCTTGTTGAAATTCAGGAAAATTCTTCATGAGGGAAGCCACACCGGAAGGGCTGAAAAAGACCAACATGTCATAATCAAAGGTTTCTCCAGGTTGAAAGTCGTTGCTCACAGTCCGGTACATAACGGCCTTTGTATACACCACCTTCTTCTCGTCCAGCTTAAGCAACAATTCATCTTTGTGAACATCGGAAATGGGCACTAGAAAGGTATCTGTTGCGTGTTTCTGAATCAATTGGACCATCTCATCGAGTTTACCGGTGGCAGCATGGAAAATCTTTCGCTTACGGTATACTATATATTTTTGCAGGTACAATGCTACTTGTTCGCTGATGCAAAAGTACTTCATGGTCTCCGGTACCACTAAACGCATTTCCTCACATAAGCGGAAGAAATGATCGATAGCCGTACGAGCCGTAAATACAACAGCGGTGTGATCCAGAATGGAAACTTTCTGTTGTCTGAATTCTTTGGCAAAAATGGGATCTACCTTGATAAAGGGGCGGAAATCTATTTTCAGCCCGTATTTATCTGCCAAATCATAGTAAGGGGACTTCTCGGAGGTCGGCTTGGGTTGAGAAACAAGCACATTCTTTATCTTCAAAACAGCGACTATTTAGAGATTGAACTGAATGAGGAAAACGCCCTTTAACAAAACAAAAAGCGGCATAATTTCCAGAGCGCAAAGGTACAAAATCATGTAGAAATATACCCCTTTTTCAAGAAGAAAAAAATTCAGACCCTTAAATGAATAGGCCAATCTGGGCAATATTAAAAAAAGTGAAGGCCACAGGTAAATAAAATAAGACGGAAGAAGAACCCCCAATTCGTTCAGTAAGAGCAGCGGTATCAAGGAAACGGAAAAAAAACTAATGATGAAGGTGTTGCCCAACGTCCAACGTTTCAACACGGCAGTGTTGAAAAAAACCAAAGCAATCAGTCGATACAGAAGTGACTTGATAATCCAAAAAAGGGTCGTAAAAAAGGCTACTTTCCAAAACAACCATGAATCAACCATATTGGTTGGCCCATATAGCTCAATATACATTTTCCCGGCAAGTGAAATCAGCAAGAGGTTGATGGGCCATAGAAAAGAAACGCTCCGTCTGGACATAGTCTCATGAGTGAAACTATGTTCATCCATAAAGAGTAAGTTTTTTATAATCTCCGGAAAGAATTTTGACCCATTTTTGACCACACGATTCACAATGAGCATGATAAAGAACAAAGAAACAACAATAAATGTTTCTGAAGCAAGACTCACGGGGCGCAACATTCCGTCGTGCCTCAACGGGTAGGTAGTGGTAGATTTAATGCCAGCCGTATCCTTCCAGGTAGGAACCTGCATATGCAATGATGAATCTTTTATCAGCGCACTGTCGGATAAAGCGGAAATGACCAAGGGCTGAGGGCTTGTTTGAGCTACTTCAACCGAGTCAGTCATGATTGAGGCCTCTTCCGGCATGATACAGTCGTTTAAATGCGTGGGATTTGCCGTAAAAGTAAACATTCTTTTTGTAATTTTGCCCTCAATCAATTAGGTCTATATGCAGGAACGAGTATTTATAACCGGATGTACCGGCTTGGTGGGCGGTCATTTGCTGGTTCGTTTGTACCTTCAAGGCAACAAAATCAAGGCGCTGGTACGAAAAACCTCTTCATTCGAACAATTGAGGCTGATCAGCGATTTCTACAATGTTCCGTTTATGGAGCTGCATCGTTCAGTTGATTGGGTGTACGGCGACACACTGGACTACATAGGATTGACCGAGGGCTTGGTGAATTGCGACACGGTATACCATTGTGCCGCTCTCGTCAGTTTTGAAAAAGGTACGCGAGAAGCCCTGTTGAAAACAAACGTGCAGGGTACGGCCAATATAGTGGATGCCTCGCTGCATAATGGCATCAAGACATTTTGTTATGTCAGTTCCATCGCCGCTCTTGGAAAAGAAAGCGAAAGCGATTTTATTAACGAAGAGACGCCACGAGATGTCAATAAACCGGCTTCCGGGTATTCGGAAAGCAAATACCTGTCGGAATTGGAGGTTTGGCGTGGAGCAGCGGAAGGTCTCAACGTGGTGGTGGTGAACCCTGGCGTCATTCTTGGCCCTGGCCTTCCCGACAAAGGAAGCCTGTTGATTTTCAACGTTGGCAGCAAAGGCCTTCCATTCTATGTTGACTCCCAAACAGGCTATGTAGATGTCAGAGATGTCTGCAGGGCGCTTATTGAGCTGGTGGAAAGAAAAGAGTTTGGCAAACGATTTGTGTTGGTATCCAGAAACATGAATATCAAACAACTGTTTACCCTGATTGCTTCAGCATATGGCAAAAAAGGGCCCTCCATACATGTGGGAGTCGGTTGGCTCCGCGTTGCTGCAGGGCTTATGGCCATTGTATCCTTTTTTACCGGAAAACGCTCCCAGCTTTCAACCGACACCCTGTATTCCATCGCTCATCCTGAGTTCTATTCCAGCCAACTCATCCAGGAAACCATCGACTTTCATTTTACCCCCATGGAAGACACCATCCATGATACCGTCCTCTTCTTGAAACAGATCAATAAAGAGCAAAAAGCTTAACGTTCAAAGGGTTGCAAAAAGAAAGGCTGCCTTTGTGGGGCAGCCTCGCTTATACTTGGTCTTTCGACCTATCAATCTTTGAATTTGGCCGATAAAAATTCCCGATTCAATCGAGCAATATTGGTGATTGAAATGTTCTTCGGACATTCAGCTTCACATGCGCCTGTGTTGGTACAGTTGCCGAAACCCAGTTCATCCATCTTGGCCACCATGGCTTTGGCACGGCGGGCACCTTCAGCCTTGCCCTGAGGCAACATGGCCAATTGGCTCACCTTAGCCGATACGAACAACATGGCTGAACCATTCTTGCACGCAGCCACACAGGCACCACAACCAATGCAGGAAGCGGAATCCATGGCCTCATCGGCAATCACCTTAGGAATGGGGATGCAGTTGGCATCGGGCACACCTCCGGTGTTCAC
Source organism: uncultured Bacteroidales bacterium (assembly GCA_964411555.1). Classification (GTDB taxonomy): domain Bacteria; phylum Bacteroidota; class Bacteroidia; order Bacteroidales; family UBA1402; genus UBA8389. The sequence continues at coordinate 41,132 of CAYPLF010000001.1, forward strand.
GGAAACGTAGCCACCGGCTTGCATGATTTTGTCAAAAGCCGTACGGTCCACCATCAAGTCGCGGATGATGGGGAAGCCGTGCGAACGCCAAGGTTCAACCGTGATGGTCTCACCATCCTTGAACTTACGCATGTGCAATTGGCAAGTAGTCACATCTTCGTCGGGACCGTGGGGATGACCGTTGATGTACAAGGAACACATGCCGCAGATACCTTCGCGGCAGTCGTGATCGAACACAATCGGTTCTTTGCCATCCTTGATCAAGGATTCATTCAACATGTCCAACATTTCCAGGAAGGAGCTGTCGGTAGATACCCCGTCCAGTGGGTAGGTTTCAAACGAGCCCTTTACTTTAGGACCGCGTTGGCGCCATACTTTGAGTTTTATATTGATCGTTTTTTCCATGACGTTGATTATTTGTAATTCCGTTGTTGAACCTTGATGAACTCGTAATTGAGAGGCTCTTTGAGCAATTCGGGTTCTTGATCTTCTCCGTTGTATTTCCAGCAGGAAACATACGAGAACTTGTCGTCGTGACGCAGGGCCTCACCTTCTTCCGTTTGGTGTTCTTCGCGGAAGTGACCACCGCAGGATTCTTCACGAAGCAGGGCATCCCTTGCCATGAGTTCGCCGATGACCAGGAAGTCAGCCACACGTAGAGCTTTTTCCAGTTCAGTGTTCAAATCATTGCCCGATCCGGGAATGAATACGTTCGACCAGAATTCTTTCTTGACACGTTGAATTTCAACCAGGGCTTTTTCCAATGATTCCTTGGTACGGCCCATGCCTACAAAATCCCACATGATCAATCCGAGCTCCTTATGCAGGGAATCAACGGAACGTTTACCCTGGATGCTCATCAACTTGTTGATGCGGGTGACCACCTCTTTTTCTGCTTCGGCAAATTCGGGTCTGTCGGTGGAGAAACGCGGGGTGCGGATTTCATCAGCCAGGTAATTCTGGATGGTATAGGGAAGCACAAAATAACCATCGGCCAAACCTTGCATAAGTGCAGAAGCACCCAAGCGGTTGGCTCCGTGGTCGGAGAAGTTGGCTTCACCGATACAGAACAATCCGGGAATGGAAGTTTGTAGTTCGTAGTCCACCCAAACGCCACCCATGGTATAGTGGATAGCCGGGTAAATCATCATCGGGGTTTCGTACGGATTTTCGTCCACAATCTTTTCGTACATCTGGAACAGATTACCGTAACGGGCTTCAACCACCTTGCGTCCCAGACGGTTGATGGCTTCCGAGAAGTCCAAGTAAACAGCCAAACCGGTTGCACCTACGCCAAAACCAGCGTCGCAACGTTCTTTAGCCGCACGCGAAGCAACGTCGCGTGGAACCAGGTTACCGAATGCAGGGTAACGACGTTCCAGGTAATAATCACGGTCTTCTTCGGGAATCTGGGTCGGTTTCAATTTGCCGGCACGGATGGCTTCTGAATCTTCTTTCTTTTTGGGAACCCAAATGCGACCGTCGTTACGGAGTGATTCCGACATCAAGGTCAGTTTGGATTGGTTTTCACCGTGTACAGGAATACAGGTGGGGTGGATTTGAGCATAGGCCGGATTGGCGAAGTAAGCACCCTTCTTGAATGCCTGGATGGCGGCAGAACCGTTTGAACCCATGGCGTTGGTTGACAAAAAGAAGGTATTGCCATAACCACCGGTACCGAGAACAACCGCATGGGCGGCAAAACGTTCAATCTTACCGGTTACCAGGTTTCGGGCAATGATACCGCGGGCTTTACCGTCAATGATTACCAAATCCAACATTTCGTAGCGGGTAAAGAGCTTTACGCTGCCCTTATGAACCTGACGGCTCAGAGCGGAGTAGGCCCCCAGCAACAATTGCTGACCGGTTTGACCTTTTGCATAGAACGTTCTGGATACCTGGGCGCCACCAAACGAACGGTTGTCGAGCAGACCTCCGTATTCGCGGGCGAAAGGTACACCTTGTGCCACGCACTGGTCGATGATGTTGTTGGATACTTCAGCCAAACGATGTACATTGGCTTCGCGGGCACGGTAGTCACCGCCTTTGATGGTATCGTAAAACAAACGGTAAACAGAGTCACCATCGTTTTGGTAATTCTTAGCGGCATTGATACCCCCTTGGGCTGCAATGGAGTGCGCGCGACGGGGAGAATCCTGGATGCAGAAGTTCAGTACATTGAATCCCATTTCACCCAGCGAGGCAGCGGCAGAAGCACCGGCAAGACCAGTTCCCACGACGATGATGTCTAGGCGGCGCTTGTTGGACGGGTTGACCAATTTCTGGTGCGATTTGAAATATGACCATTTTTCCGCCAATGGTCCTTCTGGGATTCTGGCGTCTATTGTATTCGTAGTTGTTGTTGCCATAGTCTTATGAAATTAAACCAGCAGGTTGGTAATCAGATAATAAACAGGGATCGACATGAACATCAGCACAACAATGGTGGCTACAATGTTTGAGATCATTTTGATGCGCGGCAGCCAGGTGTGGTTGCTTCCACCTATGGATTGAATGGCACTCCAGACACCATGTGTCAAGTGGAACCATATGGCTCCCAACCAAATCATATAAAGGATGCAGTAAATAGGGCTCGAAAACAAGCCTTGAACCAATTCAGCTCCCGGCACGTGCAACTCTTCTCCTCCAATCTTTGCCATCAATTCCTGCAATTGCATTTCATACCAGAAATTGTAGAGGTGCAACCCGAGAAAACCAATAATGATGATGCCAAGCACCAACATGTTCTGGGAAGCCCAATCAACACCCGGAGCACGATTAGTGACCGCGTAACGCTGCTTGCCCCTGGCCAAATAGTTCTGAAGAGAAAGCCAGAATGCATAAATCATGTGAATGGCAACCAAAGCAGCCAGACCAATGGTTCCAACTATCGCGTACCAGTTGGCTCCCAGAAAATGACAAATCTGGTCATACACCTCTGGAGAAATGATGACAAACAGATTCATAATGGCATGAAACGTCAGGAACAAAACCAGGGCCAACCCGGTAATGCTCATGATGAGTTTCCGTCCAATGGATGAATTGAAGATGAATAAACTCATACCTTTAATGATTAATGTTATGGATTATTGTAGTATGTTCCAAAAGAAAGCGCAAAAGTAATCCAATTCAACTACAGACGCAAACGAATACGGAATTATTTCATTAATAACGTATCGGAAAAAAAGGTTATTTTTGCACCACAGGGTGATTAGTCAATAACACTCCCTGAAAGATAATTGTTTTGCATCTTGTACCTTTTATGATGCTCCCATGAACTTGATCCATTCCGAAAAAATCAACAAGGCCATCCGGGATTTATCCCAATATGACCTGCTGAAAGGGCTTTGCCACGAACAGCAAGAATTGTTGCCCATGCCGTCCAATACGGCGCTGGAAGAAATCGTACTGCTCTGTCGTACCGTCATTTTTCCGGGTTATTTCGGAAATGCCAGCATTACCAAGCATAACCTTTCATACCATATCGGTGTGAACGTGGAACGGCTTCATCATGTGCTGAGCGGACAAATTCAGGCAGGATTGTACTTTTCCAAACAACAAGACAGGACTCAAGCTTCACCTTGTGTCATACCTGAATCGTTCAATGCTGAAGAAATTTCGCAAATCAAGGAGCGCGCACAATTCATTTCAGCTGAATTCATAGCATCCTTGCCCGCACTTCGTGAGCTACTGGCCACGGATGTGGAAGCCACGTTCAACGGAGACCCCGCAGCTTGCAGCCACGAGGAGGTCATCTATTGCTACCCGGGCATCAGAGCCATCAGCAATTACCGGATTGCTCACAAATTGATGGAACTTGGTGTACCCATGATACCACGAATGATTACCGAAATGGCCCATTCAGAAACCGGCATAGACATCCACCCGGGTGCTACCATTGGTAGTTACTTTGCCATTGACCATGGGACAGGTGTGGTTATCGGAGCCACGGCCGTCATTGGAAGACACGTAAAACTCTACCAAGGCGTCACCTTGGGCGCAAAAAGTTTTCCGCTTGACGAAAACGGGCACCCCATCAAAGGCATTCCCCGTCACCCCATCCTGGAAGACGACGTCATCGTCTATTCGAATGCCACCATCCTGGGACGCATCACCATTGGAGAAGGAGCGACCATCGGTGGTAACATTTGGGTAACCGAAGACGTGCCCCCCAATGCACGCATCCAGCAATTCAAAGCCAGAAAATGAATCAAAACGAATACCTCGCCTTAACCTTTGGTGGACTCGAAGGCGTTTTGGCCCAAGAGATAACCGACCTTGGCGGTTCCGATATCAGAACCAACAATGAAATGGTCCGTTTTAAAGGTGACAAAACGCTTTTGTACAACGCCAACATTCACCTCAGAACCGCGCTGAAGGTGCTCAAGTTGTTTGTCGAGTGTGAAGCAACGAACCCCGAAGAAGTTTACGATGCATTGGTCAATTGTCCCTGGGAATCTGTACTGACGGGTAAACAAACCTACAACATCATTTCTGAAGTTCAATCCGATCAGTTTAAAGGCTCCAGTTTGGTGGGTTATAAAGTCAAGGATGCCATCGCAGACAACCTTGAAAAAAAGTACGGAAAACGGCCATCGGTACGCCTGACAAATCCAGATATACTGGTTTATGTTCACATCATCGACAATAAATGCCTCGTTTCCATCGACAGTTCAGGCGATCCACTGAGTAATCGGGGTTATCGCACTTCCGCCTCCGAATCATCTACGAATGAAATACTGGCAGCAGGACTGTTGTTGCTTGCAGGATGGAACGGGCAGTCAAATTTTGTAGACCCCATGTGCGGATCAGGAACCTTACTCATTGAAGCGGCCCTTATCGCACTGAACATTCCACCCGGCATTTATCGCAAAGGGTTTGCTTTTGAGAACTGGTCGGACTTCGAACCGGAACTGTTGGAACACTTGTTAAATGATGAATCGGAAGAACGACCGTTCAACTACAAAATAATGGGGTCTGACAGTTCGCCCATTGCCATTGCAACAGCTGAACGCACCATTAAAAATGCCAGCCTTTCAAACCGCATCGAGGTAAAAACCCTTCCCATACAAAAAATCCAACAAGCCCCCCTTCCAGGTCTGATGGTCACTTGTCCTCCAAATGGAGAACGCATGCGACCAGGAGATATTTATACCCTCTTTGATGAAATCGGTGAACGTCTAAAGCATGCATTCACAGGATATAATGCCTGGATATTCAGCACCAGGGAAGACGTGTTTGAACACATCCGATTGCGTTCTTCCGAGCGTCACCGCTTACAGGTAATCCGTCAGGCAGGTGAATTCAGACGGTATGAACTCTTTAGAGGAAGGCCTTCTTTTACCAATTCGTTCAGCAGAAATCGTCGCTAAGATACCCGAGCATGGGCAAGCAACAAAAATATTATGTCGTCTGGGAAGGAAGAGTTCCCGGTATATACCGAACATGGGATGCCTGCAAGGCTCAGGTGGATGGTGTTGAACAGGCAAAATACAAGTCGTTTGAATCGGAAGAGGAGGCTAGAAAGGCATTCTCATCGGGCTGGAAGGGGTATAATCGATCACAGAAGAAAGATAACACCCCTTCCGGAAACAGACCAACGGGAGAATATTTAGCGGTAGATGCTGCATGCAGTGGAAACCCAGGCCGTATGGAATACAGGGGTGTATACTCGGTGACCGGTACGGAAGTATTCAGGCAAGGCCCCCATGAAGACGGCACAAACAACATCGGTGAATTTCTGGCCATTGTCCACGCATTGGCCCTGCAAACCAAAAATGGCACATCGCTGCCCATATATTCGGACAGCGCCAACGCCATCACCTGGGTTCGGAAAAAGAAATGCAATACCAAACTGGAAGAAAAATCGTCAAACAAAGCCATTTTTGATCTGATTGAACGGGCTGAATCCTGGTTGGAGACACACAAGACCTCTATCCCCATTTATAAATGGGAAACATCACGTTGGGGAGAAATACCGGCCGATTTTGGACGGAAATAAACAGAAAGCACCATGAGAATCTGTTTTATGAACACCACATCGGTTTGGGGAGGAGGCGAAAAATGGCACTTGGATCATGCGCGTGCTTTTCGTGAACAGGGGCACGAGGTCTTTATCATTGCTCAAAAACAGAGTGACTTTTTAATGAAGGCAGAAGCCGATGGATTCACGTTAAAAACCGTGAACATCCATAACCTAAGCTTTCTAAATCCCGTCAAGTTCTTCATGCTGTACCGATTCTTCAAACGCAACAGCATTGACATCCTGGTTATGAATTTTTCCAAAGATCTCAAAATTGGAGCTCCTGCAGCTCGAATAGCCGGGGTATCGTCCATCGTCTACCGTAGGGGGAGTGCCATTCCCATAAAAGACCGATGGCTGAATCGATTCCTCTTTGGAAAATGCCTGACGCATATTCTCGCGAACTCAGAAGCAACAAAAAGAACTGTACTTGAAAACAATCCAACCCTTTTTCCGGCAACTAAGATAAAAGTCATTTACAACGGCATAGACTGTTCAGTCGATACTTACAAAAACACTCATCCCCATAAACCCGTTATCATCGGGAATGTGGGTCGACTTGTTTACCAAAAAGGACAAGACTTGCTTATCGAAATGGTTGACAACTTGAAATCGAAGGGAGTTGAATGCTCCGTCTTGATTGGAGGCGATGGGGAATTACGGTCTGCCTACCAAAAAACAATCGATGAAAGGGGGTTAAATGACATGATTACCTTAAGAGGACATGTAAATAATACGCCTGCTTTTTTTGAAGAAATTGACATTTTTGTCCTCCCTTCAAGATGGGAAGGATTTGGGTATGTATTAGCTGAGGCAATGTTGGCCGGCAAACCCATCGTAGCATTCAATGTTAGCAGTAATCCCGAATTGGTGGAAAACGGAGTCAATGGTATCCTTGTCCCCTGGTGTGAGACCGAAGCATTTGAAATTGCCCTTGTTGAACTGATAAACAATCCGGATTTGCGCGATAAAATGGGGGAAAACGGACGAAAGATTGTTCGTGATCGATTTGATTTCAACAAGAACAAAAACCAGACAATCGAGTACCTAACACAAACCCTTTCACCCCCATGTTGAACATTGGTTATGACGCAAAACGCTTGTTCTTCAACCAACGAGGATTGGGGAATTACAGCCGTGACACCGTTCGGATAGTATCGTACGAAAAACCCGGAAACAGGTACTACCTGTTCACTCCTGGTACAGAAAACGCCATTCCTTACACCCTGCAAGATAATTGTTCCATCGTTCAGCCTGTCGATCTGTTAGGGCGGAGGTTGCCTGGTGCGTGGAGAACCTATTGGTCTTGTCGGGACATCAGGCGCCTAAACCTGGATATTTATCATGGTCTGAGCCATGAATTACCCGTTGGAATCGAGAAAACCGGCACAAAATCGGTACTAACGATGCACGATGTTATTTTTCTAAAGTACCCGCATCTTTACCCCTACATTGACCGAAAATTGTATGAACGCAAGTACCTGAGAAGTTGCCGTACAGCAGATGTAATAGTGGCAATCAGCGAACAAACCAAAAGAGACTTATTGGAATACACTTCGATAAACGAAGAACGTATCCGAGTTGTCTATCAAGGCTGTCAACCCCATTTCAAATCTGTGGTTTCCAATGCAGAAAAAAACAGGGTTGCCGAAACATATCACCTACCTTCAAACTACTTGCTGAATGTAGGCGCATTCGAAAAGCGAAAAAACCAATTGTTGTTGATAAAAGCCATTGCAGAAAACAAGATAGATATTCCAGTGGTGTTTGTCGGGAGGCCAACAGCCTATTTGAATGAGTTGATGGCATACGTGGAAAAAGTGGGACTTACATCCAGGGTTTTATTCCTGACAACCGTTCCTCCAACTGATTTGCCAGCCATATACCAGCTCTCAAGCCTCTTCATCTATCCATCACTCTTCGAAGGATTTGGCATTCCTATCTTGGAAGCACTGAACTCGGGCGTCCCGGTCATTGCCTCAACCGGTAGTTGCATGGAAGAAACAGGAGGCCCTGAATCCTGCTATATCAACCCCCAGGATGCTGAAGAACTGGGAACTGCCATCAACAGGTTGCTCAGCGATGAAGGAACAAGGAACAGGATGGTAGTAGCCGGGAAACAGCACGCGCGTCAATTTTCCGACGAGGCTATTGCCAACAACCTGTTCTCTATCTATGAATCCTTACGTTAGCGAGATATCCGATGAATCCGAACGTCAGCCTCATCATTTCATTTTACAACAACATCGACTTGTTGAGTATCATTTTTTCCGCTCTCGAACAGCAAACGTACAAAGATTTCGAGGTCATCATAGCTGATGACGGCTCTACGGAAAACGTGGTTGAAAGCGTTCATAAACTAATGGAAACGGCTCATTTTCCGGTTCAGCATTGTTGGCACGAAGACAAGGGTTGGCAAAAGAACAAGATATTGAACCAGTCAATACTTCACAGTAAGGGCGTTTACCTTATCTTCATCGATGGGGACTGTATCCCTCATCGCTGTTTTATCGAAGAACATGTTGAACACAAACGCAAAGGCGCCGTTCTCACGGGAAGACGAACTCAATTGTCCCCAAAGCTGTCAGAAGGCTTGTTAAAACATGGTTTCACAACCAAAAAATTTCAACAATTCCTCACCATCAAGTTGATTGTTTCCAGTTTCTTCCATAAGAAAATACGCCCGGAAAATGCCATCCGCATCAAACACCCTTTCTTGAGAAAAGTATTCACAAAAGATAAGGTTAAAGGCATTCTAGGGTGCAACTTTTCCATCCATAAGGAAGATTTGTTGCGCGTAAATGGCTTTGATGAACGTTATTTATACCCGGGAACAGGAGAAGATACCGATCTTGACAGACGATTGCAGCGGGCAGGTATTGATACGTTCTCGAAAAAGCACTTGTTAACCCTGTACCACATCTACCACAAGCGCTTTGATTTGAATTACCCGCCCAATAATGAGTTGTTGAAAGAAAACGACAGGAATGGAGTGACCTTCACCCCTTATGGCATTGTAAAAAATGCATGAGCACTTACAACTTATTTAACAGGTATCGAGCCCTGGCAACGTCAGTATGAAACGCAGCTGCTTTCTGAGCTGTCTTTTGGGCAATAGCCTGACGATTGCTTTCGTGTTTGAGGTAAAAATCACACAGAGATTTTAGATCTGACAGATCGTCATTACAATAGATAATTTCTTCCCCTTCCACAAAATCGTTGGGAATGACAATACCCGGACGCTGGCTGATCATAAACGAACTCAATCCCATTGTTTCCCAAAACCGAAGGGTATCCCATCCTTCTCCTCTGAAATTTAAGGTGATGCGCGTTCGCTTTACCTCTTCAAAATAAAACTTCCCCTTGCGTTTGTAGTTTTTTGCGACCTGATTGGGCACGGTGCCATTGGAAGCACAATCATACAGTGGTTTAAGATACTCGAAGGCTTGCTTGCGTATGGGATGCGATCCAACTGCCCAGAATGCCACATCGTACAAATAGGGGAACTGCCTTATCCTTTTGTACCGTTGTTCATTGATGGAAAAAGGCAAGGGGTGTACATTCTCAGGATAGTCAGAATCTTTTAGGAATTCCCGTTTAAACACCACATCAAATGGCCTCTTTGACAGGGCCCGCTCAAAACAAGCCTCGTCTTTCAGCCGTTTGAAGTCTCCACCGAGGGTTGCCCAATCACCTCCATCGATAAACACTGTTTTGGTATCGGCTTTCAAGAATGGCAAAATGGCTTCGTATTCATACATGCATTTTGGCTTGGCCGCACCCACCATGACAACGTCCACATCTTTCCAATACCGACGTCCCATTGCCAATGGGTTAAAGCCTACGTATCCAAGATTCTTCGGGTATTTTTTTACGGGTAAATGGTAACGCTTTACTGCATTCAACTCAATTAACGACTTGTTTCCAAGCACCTTATATAGACCACTATACGTCAAATCCTGCAAATAATCACATTTCTGCGTTCCAACAAAAAGAATTTTCATGTTATGTCTCTTTACCATTCAAAGGTACGGCAATTGGCATGAATAATTATATCTTTGCCGGAAATTCAACGAAGAAAGCATGCTGTCTGTCATCATTTGTTCCAAAAAGCCGAAGTTGGCCAATCAGTTGAAACAAAATATCGAATCAACGATTGGTGTACCCTTTGAATGTATAGTAATTGACAATACAACACGTAACTATTCCATTTTTTCTGCCTACAACGAGGGCATAAGAAGGAGCCAATACCCCTACTTGTGTTTTGTACACGAAGATGTTGAGTTTCAAACACAGAATTGGGGAGAAAAACTGAGTACACATCTCTCCGATCCATCTGTAGGAATGGTTGGCTTATGTGGAACTACCTACCAAACCCAATTGCCTACTTCCTGGAGTTTGCACGAGTATACTGCTTACATGATCCAATCAAATAAGCACCGAAAACTTCGAATATTTGAACCTTCGGACGGCTATGATGAACGTCATCAAAAACAGGTTGTCACCATGGATGGTATGTTCCTGGCCGCACGCAAAGACCTGTTCAAGGACATTGCCTTCGATGAAAACACCTACAAAGGCTTTCACGTTTATGACCTTGATACGTGTGTACAATCGCACGTACATGGACTTAAAAACATAGCCATCAATGACATCTTGCTGATACATTACTCACAAGGTCCTCGTAACAAAGAATGGCTTAACAACATCCTGCTGTTTGCTGATAAATGGAAGTCCCATTTGCCCATCAACGTTGGCAACCACTCATTGGAAGTCATCGCACAACGTGAAGCGTGGTACATAAACATCTTTCTAAGAAAGTTGGTGCGTTTTGGTTACTCTGATGAAGATTGCAAGCTTTTTTTGCAGAAGTACCAGCCTAACCATCCTTCTTTGGATGAATTGGTTCAATCTCAGCAATTAAAACGCGAGCTGTTTACGATGCGACTAAAACACAACCCGTTATCCTTGTTTATTCGCCCCGCTTCACGATTATCTTAACTTCTTTCCGCCATTTCTTGAACGTCGATTTGCGGCTGAAATACCTCATGCTTTTTTGCAGACTTCTGTTGATAAGTCTTAGGCATGTATCCTCGTCAAATCCTCTGCTGCTGGAATAGGACCGTGCAATCAGTCTGAAAAAAGCATCACCAGCCCGTAGCCGATTGAAGTTCCGGCATCCCTTCCTCATGCCTATGGTGCCAAAATCCATCCTATTCAAGTCAATCAATGAAAAGCGCGTCCCGGCTGAATCGGCTTCAAACAAGATGTTGCCATTGGACAAATCTTTATGGTAAACGCCGGCCTGATGGAGTTTGGCCACATACCGTCCCAACGCTTCAACGATAGACGTGCGGTCACCAATGGGAGAGTCTTCCGCAAATTCTTTAATTTGACGCATGTACGGGCATTGCAGTGATACAAAATAGGTATCATGCAACAAACCGTTGGTGTATGTTTCCAGGTAGGCTATTGGTGCCGGCGTATCAAATCCCAACTGACTGATACGAACGGCATTTTCATAAGCACGACTGGCTTTTGACTTTCTGAACCAGGAATAAGCAACGCGGTTGAACAGATGGGGCACCCCATACCGTTTTACATTTACCCATTGATTATCTACCAAGAACACCTTGATTTCGTTTCTGACTTTGTACAAGGTTGTCCCCTCCTTCTCAAACCGTTCAGGCAGGTTTTCTACAAACAACTGCAACGAAGCAAAATCTGGATTGACAATCAGTTTCATGTGTGCAGATTATCAACAATGAAGGAAATGACCTTTTCTGAAGTGATGCTGGTCATGCAAGCATGATCCTTTCGATAACACTCTTTTTTTCCATAGATGGAACACGGCCTGCAAGGCAATTCAACCTGCAGTCTGTATGAAACAGGCTGATTCCAGGGTGTAAAACCTGCAAAAGGATGCGTGGCTCCCCATATGGAAAATACTTTGGTATTGGCCAAGGCACCCAAATGCATATTGGCTGAATCCATGGTGAGCAGTCCATCCAAACAATTCATCAGACAGAGTTCATGGCCTAACCCCGCCCTAATCGGTAATACAACAGATGGATATTTTTGTTTCCACGTGTGCATGATGGTAGTTTCCTCTTGTCCTCCTCCGAACAGGAAAAGGGTTACATATGAACGAGAAGAAAAATGGTCCAACACGCGTTCCATTTCGACCAGTGGATACCTTTTTCCTTCGTGTCGGGCAAATGGAGCGAGACCCAACCAAATGCCTTCTTTTTTTCCGTAAACAGCCTCCATGGACTCAAGGTGAAGGCCAACTGGAGGCAATGAATGCAATAATTCCGAATCTTGCACACCAAATCCCGCTCTACGGAACACGTCTTTGTAACGTTCAAGAGCCGTTTTCAACGCTACAGGCTTTTTTCGCCATCTACGTACCAACTGTCGTCTGGCTCGCCTTTCCTTTTGTACTTGATATACCGGTTTGCTGAATGAAAAAAGCAGGTCAAGTAAGCGCGTTCTTAGAACACCATGTAAGTCACATACTTTATCAACGTGATATGTCCTGAGCAGGTTAAAAACCTTCACCATGCCCAACATTCCCTTGTATTGATTCTTGATGTCAATAGGAATGAATACCAGATTTGACGGCATTTCTGCAAACAAATCGGCCACAAAAGGTTGTGAAAGCATCAGAAAGCGATCATCCGGATACCTTGTAGCGATGGCACGAACCAAGGGGACTGCAATTGCCACATCCCCTAAGGCTGAAAACCGGGTGATCAAAATGGTAGCCATTATTTTTTGGCGTAAAGGGATGGATTCAACGAGGGGTCGTTGTACATCTTCATTTGACGGTACACCTTCATGTGGCGACGACCAGCTGCGTAATCGGCCAACAATTGGTCTATGGCCGATGAAAGATCGCGTTGCTGTTCCAGCAAGACCGTCAACTTTTGCCTGCAACGTTCCAAATGGTCGGTCGCAGCATCAGTCCGTTCAGTCTCTACACGCATGTGCCAGATTTTTAGGATGAGTATGGAAAGACGATCCACTGCCCAAGCCGGACTTTCGGTATTGATTAATGCCTCAGGCAACGCCTTCACCCCTTTGTATTGTTCATAGAAATACGAGTCAATCCGTTCCACCAAATCTGTTCTGTCTTGATTGGAGGCATCAATCCTGCGTTTTAACACCAACGCTTCAACAGGGTCAATATCGGGTTTGCGGATGATGTCTTCAAAATGCCATTGAACGGCATCAATCCAGTTTTTCAAGAATAAATCATGCTCAATGGTGCCAGCAACATACCGTTGAGGCATCACCGCATCAACATGGTCTGTTTCATGGTAAGCGGTGGTAGCTTCTAAAAAAAGTTGATTGGCACGTTCACTAAAGGTCATATGGAAAAGAATTTTGAATTTGGGCAAAGATACACTCAATTTGGCAGAATTAAAAAACGGCACTTGTTTCTCAAAAACAAAAAGAATATCTACGTTTGTGCCCGAATTATTCGTATCTTCGGGAGGTTGTACCTCCCACAGGTGAGTTAATCTGATCGTGTTTTTTCCTTACGTATGAAAATTGTTGCCGACAAGCAAATTCCCTTCTTGAAAGGGTTATTGGAACCCGTTGCAGAAGTGGTGTATTTATGCGGACGAGACATCCGCAAAAAAGACGTCATAGATGCTGATGCACTGATTGTCCGTTCCCGAACCCTTTGTGACAGAGAATTGCTGGAAGGAACATCCGTCAAGTTTATCGGAACAACAGCAATCGGTTTTGACCACATTGACCAAGATTATTGCGATGCCAAACAAATTACCTGGGTGAACGCGCCCGGCTGCAACGCCAAGGCGGTTGCCCAGTACGTTACATCCTCACTCCTGTCATTGGCAAAACAGTACCGATTCCATCTATCTGAAAAAACATTGGGCATTATCGGAGTCGGTCAATGTGGACAAAAAGTAGAACGCAACGCACGCCTACTTGACATGAACATTCTATTGAATGATCCACCGAGGGCCAGGAATGAAGGTGATAAAAACTTTGACTCCCTGGATAGGATCCTTGAAGAAAGCGACATCATCACCCTGCATCCAAGGCTGGAAAAGGAAGGACCCGATAAAACCTATCATCTTTTGGATGAGGCATTCTTTTCAAAACTGAAACGTCCAGTTTTTATCATCAACACAGCTAGAGGTGCCATTATTAACACCCATGCACTCAAACAAGCCATGGATGAAGGCAAGGTTATTGATTGCGCCCTTGATTGTTGGGAAAACGAGCCGGACATTGATACAAACCTGTTGGAACGTTGCTTGATCACAACACCCCACATTGCAGGGTACTCTTCTGACGGCAAGGCCAATGCGACACGTATTGTTCTCGAACAGCTGAACGCTTTTTTTCAACTGAACTTACCCCGCTTCGTGCCTGAATTACCCGTTCCTGAATGTCCGGTTTTCAAGGTCCCCAAAAGCAGTAAGGATAAACTTGCTTCTGCTTTGTTGTATGCATACAACCCATTAACGGACAGCAAGTTCCTCAAAGACTCTCCAGAGCAATTTGAAACATTGCGATCCAATTACGTATTGAGAAGAGAGTATAAAGCGTTCAGATTGTTGAACCTTCCCGATAAAGAAGGCGATTTACTCAGGGCTTTCGGATTCCAACTACCACCCCATCCAGCTGATAAGCAACTAAGGGAACTCTAGTTTCACTGTCAAAGCAAGCCACTTTTTTGAAGACAGGCTTCAACCACTTTCGGAAAATGCTCGTATTCCAGCGCATGTACCTTTGTAGCTAACGTGTCTGGGGTATCTCCCTTTTCAACAGGGCAAGTAGCTTGAAAAATAATCTGACCTTCATCGTACTGTTCATTGACATAATGAATGGTGATACCTGAAACATCATCTCCCTCCATTAGTACGGCTTCATGAACTTTATGACCATACATCCCTTTTCCGCCATGTTTTGGCAATAAAGCAGGGTGGATGTTGACAATACGCATCGGATAAGCCTCAATCAAATCAGCCGGTACCCTCAATAAATACCCTGCAAGTACGATAAAAACAATTTTATAGGAATGCATCAGGTTCAACAATGTTCCACCTTCTTGCAGCGATTCTTTGTTTAACGTCAAAGACGGAACACCCATTTCTTTTGCACGGACATGAACATAGGCTTCCGATTTATTGGCAACAATCAATGCAATATCCACTCCATTGCGTTGTTGAAAATAGCGATGTATATTCTCTGCATTCGAGCCTGAGCCAGAAGCAAGTATGGCAATGCGAGCGTTGGGCATGATGGTTTTATTTGAGTTTAAATTGCACATTGCAAGAGAATTTGTGCAATAAAAATGCAGTTTCTCCTTCAAAAATTAGTGAAAATGCAATTTTCTTTGTTTCTTTGTGCCGCAAAATTACAAAACAAATTTCATTATTAACCCAAAAAACAACCGTTATGTCTGATGTAGCAGCCAGAGTTAAGGCGATTATCGTTGACAAGTTAGGAGTTGAAGAAACTGAAGTAACACCAGAAGCAAGCTTCACCAATGATCTGGGCGCAGACTCCCTCGATACCGTTGAATTGATCATGGAATTCGAAAAGGAATTTGGTCTTTCCATTCCCGACGATCAGGCTGAAAAAATCACCACTGTTGGTGACGCCATTACCTTTATTGAAGCCAAAGCTTAATTATCCGTATGGAATTAAAAAGAGTCGTAGTAACCGGCCTTGGTGCTATTACTCCCATCGGCAAAACAATGCCGGAAACATGGGAAGCAATGGTGAATGGGGTCAGCGGAGCAGGACCGATTACTCGTTTTGACACCACGTTGTTCAAAACGAAGTTTGCCTGCGAAGTGAAAGACTACAATCCCACCGACTACTTCGATAGAAAAGACGCTCGTAAGTACGATCTTTTTGCCCAGTTTGCACTGATATCAGCCAAAGAAGCCCTTGAAGATGCCAATTTTGATTTGGAAAAGGAAAACCTGAACCGAATCGGAGTTATCTGGGGTGCTGGTATTGGCGGTATCGACACCTTTGAACAAGAGGTAATCGGTTTCGCCAATGGAGATGGAACTCCCCGTTTCAGCCCTTTCTTTATCCCCAAAATGATTGCTGACCTTTCAGCCGGACACATCTCATTGATGTACGGATTCAGGGGTCCCAACTTTTGCACGGTTTCTGCCTGTGCTTCTTCCACCAACGCGCTGGCTGATGCATTCAACCTGTTGCGTTTGGGAAAAGCCGACGTGTTTGTGTGCGGAGGTTCGGAAGCAGCCATTACCTCGGCGGGTGTAGGCGGATTCAACGCACTGCATGCACTTTCCACCCGTAACGATGACCCAAAGACGGCCTCCCGTCCTTTCAGCAAAAGCCGTGACGGTTTTGTTATGGCAGAAGGTGGAGCTTGTCTCATCTTTGAGGAGTTGGAACATGCATTGGCCCGCGGGGCGAAGATTTACGCTGAAGTAGCAGGGGTTGGCCTTTCAGCCGATGCTCATCATATGACAGCACCCGATCCCGAAGGACTTGGTGCCACCGCTGTGATGGAAAGTACCCTCGACGATGCCGGAATGAAACCTTCTGACATTGACTATATCAATGTACACGGTACATCCACACCATTGGGTGACGTTGCCGAGTTGAAGGCCATCAGGAATGTGTTTGGAGACGAAGCCTACCGCTTGAACATCAGCTCAACCAAGTCTATGACTGGTCACTTGCTGGGTGCCACGGGTGCCGTTGAGGCATTGGCATGTGTGATGGCTGTAAAGGAAGGAATCGTACCACCAACCATCAACTTCACGGAAGGCGATGAGGATCCTGATATTGACTATAAGTTGAATCTAACCCTCAACAAGGCCCAAAAACGAGACATTCGTGCCGCTTTGTCCAACACGTTTGGATTTGGTGGTCACAACGCGAGCATCATCGTTAAAAAATGGCAAGGCAATTCCTGATCAAGGATTTTTTATTACAAATGAGGCTCCTAACTGTTAAACAGAGGGAGCCTTATTTGTTGTTTAAAGGCATTTTAGGCTTTTACCCAAAGCGGATTGACTTATATGAACTGGCTTTGCGTCATAAATCAACCTCCATATTGAGCGAAGATGGGGTACTTCTCAACAATGAGCGCCTTGAATTCTTGGGTGACGCAGTATTGAATGTACTGGTCTCTGACATCCTGTTTCATCGATTCGATACGCAAAAAGAAGGCTTTCTCACGAAAACGCGATCACGTATCGTCCAACGCGAAAGCCTGAACCGGATGGCCGTCGAGTTGGGTCTGGATAAGTTGATCATAGCGACTCCAACGGTAAACACACCTCACCTGTCCATTTACGGAAACGCTCTAGAGGCACTTATAGGAGCCATTTATACCGATCAGGGTTATCGTAGATGCCGACAATTTCTCGAAAAGCAACTGATTGCCCGTTACATTGACCTGGATAATCTGGTCTCTACCGATGCCAACTTCAAATCAACACTGTTGGAATGGAGTCAACGGGGGAAAAAAGCCATTCAGTTCGAGACCCGGGAGCTCGCCAATGAAGGTTTCAAGCAATTTCATGCCACGGTACTGGTGCAGGGAGACATCCTCGGAGAAGGGTTGGGCCATTCAAAGAAAGAAGCCCAGCAACATGCATCAAAACAAGCCCTGATTAACTTGGGACTGCTGAACGAAAACGAATTGACTTGAAGCCCTTTCCTCATACAAATATTTAGTACCTTTGAGGCACAAACCCTAACACCTATGGCCTCAGATTTTATTACCAACCTGGTCGGTATCTTTACCAAAGACCGGTATGAGGAAATTAAGGAGAACCATCTACGCGCTTCCGATGTGCAAAACGAACAGTTGTTTGACATGCTTCGGGAAGCGGAGGCAACAGAATGGGGAAAAACATACGACTTCAAATCCATAGTCAGTTACCAGGATTTTCGTGAACGTATTCCTCTTCAATCGAATAAAACACTGGAGCCATACCTGAAACGGATCATGGACAGTGATACGAACCTCCTTTGGCCCGGAGTACCCAAACGCGTGTTGTCGTCTTTCAATGGCACACGTATTCCCATTACAGAACAAGCGTTGGCTGAAAGCTTTGGGTTGGGAGCCAATGATACCATGGCCATTCACCTGAACAATGAACAGGATAGCCGTTTGTTCGGTGGGTACTTTGTACACGTAGGTAATGAAGGGGAATCATCCATGATGGATGAACTGGATGATTTCCTTAAACAAAACCAACCCTTTGTCCTGTCGCTGTTGAATCGTCCACGGTTTACCGGACTTGTTCGACTTTCTGACAACCATCTACGCCAACTCATCAAGGATATGCGTTCAGAAAAAACGTCCTGCTTCCACGGTTCGGTTATAAGCATGAAACGGCTGATCGATCTTGCCTTGAAAGAAGATGGCACGCTGCCAACGTTCATTACCGAAGCAGAGGCCCTGTTCTACAGAACCGTCAATACATCTGCAACGTTGAAAGCCTACAAGGACGGCATCGATTTTCCTTTTCCCGTTTACTGCTCATACTGCAGCCCTGAAGGCCATATCGGCATTCAGGACAACCCTGCTGACGAAAGTTTTTTATTGCAACTTGATGCCAGTCAATTTTATGAATTCCTGCCTGTAGGCCAAAACGAAGAACAACCTGTACCTCTGGAAGATGTGGCAGTCAACATTGACTACCACCTGATCATTACCAACTGTTCTGGTTTATGGCGCTATCGTTCGGATGGGCCTTCCCTTCGTTTTGTTTCAACAGAACCCTATCGTTTCTTATTAGTATAAACCACTCTCCCATGTCAACCGATTTATTTGTTTACAATACCCTGCATCGAAATAAAGAACGTTTTGAACCCCTCAATCCGGGCAAAGTAGGCCTTTATGTGTGCGGACCGACCGTATATGGCGACCCACACTTAGGTCATGCCAGACCAGCCATCACTTACGACGTCCTTTTTCGCTACCTGAAACATCTTGGTTACAAAGTTCGGTACGTGAGAAACATTACTGATGTAGGACACCTCGAACACGACGCTGACGAAGGAGAAGACAAGATAGCCAAGAAAGCCCGTCTGGAGGAATTGGAACCCATGGAAGTGGCTCAATACTACCTGAACAGTTATCACAAGGCCATGGACAGGCTGAACGTGCTTTCCCCCAGTATCGAACCGCACGCTTCCGGTCATATCATTGAGCAGATTCAATTTGTACAACGAATTCTTGATAACGGCTTTGCATATATAAGCAACGGTTCCGTGTATTTCGATGTCTTAGCTTACAACAAGAAACATCGTTATGGTATACTTTCGGGTAGGAATGTAGAAGAGCTCATCAGCAACACCCGCGAACTCGACGGCCAATCGGAAAAAAGAAATAGCGTTGATTTTGCCTTGTGGAAAAAAGCCTCTGCCGAACACATCATGCGCTGGCCTTCTCCCTGGAGCGACGGATTTCCCGGTTGGCACATGGAATGTTCTGCCATGGGTACCCGCTATTTGGGTGAAACGTTCGACATCCACGGTGGAGGTATGGACCTGCTTTTTCCCCACCACGAGTGCGAAATTGCCCAATCCGTAGGTGCACTGGGACACGAAACCGTGCGTTACTGGATGCACAACAACATGATCACAATCAACGGACAGAAAATGGGCAAGTCCTTAGGCAACTTCATCACGTTGGAAGAGTTCTTTACCGGCTCGCACGAAAAACTGGAGAAGGCATACAGCCCCATGACCATCCGTTTCTTTATTTTACAGGCTCATTACCGTAGCACCGTCGATTTCAGCAACGAGGCCCTTCAGGCCTCTGAAAAAGGGTTGGAGCGCTTAATGGATGCTTGTGGCAGACTGGAACGCATTCAGCCTGCTTCGTTTTCTTCAACGGATATATCAGGCTTACGACAACGGTGTGAAGAGGCCATGAACGACGATTTGAATACTCCCATCGTTTTATCGAATTTATTTGAGGCAGTAAAAACCGTCAATTTGCTCCATGAGGGAAAAGAGACGCTGACTGCCGACAATCTGGACGAACTTAAAAATGTATTCAAGACTTACCTGTTCGATATCCTGGGACTTTCAGCCTCGGACAAAACAGATGTAGGCGAAAACGATGACGCATATAAGGGAGCTGTAGACTTACTGTTGTCGTTGCGCATGGAAGCCAAGAACAACAAAGACTGGGGCACATCAGACCGCATTCGTAACGAATTGGCCCAGATGGGTATTGAAGTCAAGGATACCAAGGACGGATTTGAGTGGAAGCGGGTGCGTTAAGCCACTCCGTTTTCAAGGGAGTGGCTTTGTAACGGGATATCGGGTTTGTTGAGCCCCTTTGAAAATTGCTTTGATTTTCCCCACGCGTATGGGTGACTCCACCATGAGTGGAATGTTGTTCCCATCGGTTGAAATCCACATTTTAAGGACATCTCCACGTTTGAACACCTTACCTGCCACCAAGGATATACTGAAGGCATGAGCTTGAAACGAGCCTGTCTTATGCAGTTTGATGCGTTCTTTTCCAAGATAGGTCATATAAACCTTGTATTCCCCATCGTCCATCCGAATGGACACCTCCATTTTCTTGCCCACTTTAAACGACTCCAGACCCTCCAGGCAACGCAAACGATAAATACTGGTCAAGATGTCAAAACCGCATTCGGTTGTCTCGTCAACCAACTGTGGTTTCCACTCTTTCTTTCTATACAATTGCGTGGTCACTTTATATCCGGTTGAACTTGGACTGAACGTAAAAATATCAATCCCATGCCATGCATCCTCGTGGGTGTATTTATACGATTTATAAGGGACAATCGTGGAGCTGTCTATATACGTTATCATGGTATCCCTGACAGAAAACATTCCATCAAAGGAAGGATCGGTTTTACCAACCAAACTTAGTTGCCATGCGGCACGTTGATTCCACGTTGTTTTTTTTATTTTGAACTCGGCCGAACCAGCATTAACCCAAATAAAGCCTAAATTATAATACAATTGATAGGAAAGCCGTTCACCAGCGATCAATACGGTAGGACGAACATTACACAATCCGTATGCTCTTTCAGGCAATACCTGAATCATGAATAAGGTCAGTACATAAACTATCAACAAATTTCTTTTCATGACGCATACCTTAACGTCCTAATTTATTCTCTTTTTTTGCTTGAATTCCTGTAGGTTTCTGTTTCAACAATGGAACCACATTTACATTCCAGGTTTCTTCTTTTGTCCAATTAGCCCGTAAGCGAATTGATTCAGGGCTGTAATATACCTGTTCAGGTTGACGTTTCAACAGGTAGTCTCCCGTATCCCACTTTCCGTTACCATTTTCATCAGCAATTGCTCTTATGTAGTAGGTTCCCGGGTGAAGGAACTTGAAATCAGCCTTTTTTTGAACAAGAGTTTCCCTGCGCAACACCTTGTCAGAAGCGTCCAACAATTCTACAAACCCTTGGCCTTCAATGCCTTCAACCGATAGGATCAATCGAGAATATTGATCCTCTTCTCTTACCTTAAAACTGATTATTTGTTGGTTGTTCGCAAAACCATATATGCTTTTTATTGCACCAGAATCCAATCTCAACTTGTAGCTAGCTCCATATTCCCAAGGAACTATGAGCTTAAACTTACGCAGTGAAATACTATCAGGCAATATCCTGAAAGGCTCTTTTTTCCAGATCGTATCTACTTTTTTGTATAAAGTCCATGCTTCATCAGGCATTTCAACAACAGGAGTTTCCATGGTAATAAGGGGCTCTTGATTCATTTCCACCACATCGGAAACATCCACTTGTACATTAAGATAGCGTATTTCAGGAGTCATTTCCACCTTATCCTCTTTTTTCCTGCGGTTATCGGTGGGCGTTTTCGTCTTGATTGGGCGAGAAATCAATTTCAACGTATCGGTTTGAGGTCTCAGTTCATTGGTCGAATCAGTCTTAAAATAATCCAACTGCAAGAGAAGCGTATCCATCTTGATTACACTGGAATCGGTAACCCAATACCGTATCGAGTCATTTGTAGGATTTTTCTGAATCAGATACCAATCCTGAGTCGGGGCATTCAATAAACGCAGGGAGGGCAACGAGGCTGCCGGACGATTGAAAATCAAACTGATTTGCTCCCTGGAAGGACGTTCTCGTTTTGACAGGTATTGGCGACCAAAATCCTCTGTGAAATAACGCAAAACAACATCGTCGGGTTTGTAGCAGGCCTTTGTTCGCTGATAAATGGAATCGATGGTTGTCGAATCTTTCCAAACAGTGTCCAATTCTATACATTCTTCAACCCATGGTTCAAAAATATCATCCAGAAAAGCAATGGGTTCAGTGTGCTCGTCATAGGTATAATCCCTATCCTTATCCGACAGGGCAAAAACACGAAAGGTCTTATTCGGAAGCCCCTTTATGGAGAAGAAACCCGAATTGTTTGTCTTTGAAATCCGGGCCATCGGTTTCGTGTAAAAGGCACTGTCACTTACATCCTCATGCGCTCCTACCAACACACCCGAAATCGGGTTTAGGTTTGAAGCATCAACAAGATAACCAGAGATGCGCAACGAATCCATGACTTCCCCTGTTGAAAAAGAAAATGCGTAATCACCAAACTTGTTTTTTTCGTTGTAATCAACAATGGCATCGGTAAAATCAATCGTATAGGTGGTTGACTCCTTAAGCGTGTCGTTCAACTCGATCACAATCTTATCTCCTATAACCTTAATTTGGGGAGTAATGAGCTGTGGGGGAGATATGATGACTTGTTGCGTTCCCCCTTCCAGAGATATCAGTTCATCAAAAAAAAGTTGTACTTTTTTTTGATCATACAGGGTTTTATTTTCTTTAGGGACGGTTTTAATCAATTTAGGCGGAGTCACATCCTTGGGGCCACCTCCCGGGGTACCAATATGAGCACAGGCAGCAGTCAACAGAAGCACCATCAGTAAAAAATAATAAAAAGTGTGTTTCATTACGGCAACCGCTTTCGATAATCAACCATTTAAGGCTACAAATGTACAAGTATTTTGACGACCAATCGAACTGCCGTTTCTTTTTTTAACATCTTGTAATGCTTTAAAATTACCCTCCTGTCTTTTTTTTGTATCTTTGGTTTTCAAAACAAATGAAACCCATGAACATTGCTTTAGTCGGATACGGCAAGATGGGGCACGAGATTGAGCGAATAGCTCTGGAACGTGGCCATACTATTGTTTGTATCATTGATATTGATAACCGCCATGATTTTGAATCTGAAGCGTTCCGTTCGGCCCATGTTGCCATCGAGTTTTCAAGACCGGATGCCGCCATAGACAATTACAGAAAGTGCTTTCAGGCTGGGGTACCCGTCGTTTCGGGGACAACCGGGTGGTTGGAACATATGGAGGAAATCAAACAAGCGTGCAAACAAGGAAAGACCTTTTTTTACGCTTCCAATTACAGCCTTGGTGTAAATCTGTTTTTTTCATTGAACAAGCGCTTGGCCGAAATGATGAATGGATTTTCAGTATACGAACCTCACTTGAAAGAAGTGCACCACACTCAAAAGATGGACGCACCATCAGGTACCGCCATCACGCTGGCCGAGGATATCATTGAACGTTTGGACCGTAAACAACATTGGGTTGGTCATGAAACCAAGAATCCCGATGAATTGGACATTTTATCGGAGCGAACAGGAGAGGTTCCCGGCTTTCACGAAGTTGTATACGATTCTATCGTCGATACCATTACCATTTCACACAATGCAAAATCAAGGGTCGGTTTTGCGCTGGGAGCCGTGTTGGCTGCTGAATTCACAGCAACGCACAAAGGTTATCTTGGCATGAACGACCTATTGGGTTTTTAACCATTGTCTTAATCCTTCACCCATGAGTACAGATTCTAGTTCCATCAAAGGACAATCAAGTAAAGAATCCAAACAGAAATCTTCCGCCTCCAAATGGGTTCGTTTTTCTATCTGGGCGATTATTGCCCTTTTGTTTGTGATATGGACCGGAAGTTTTTGGTGGTTATTGGCACTGCCACTTTTTTTCGATCTGTATATCAGCAGGAAACTTCCCTGGAATTTTTGGAAGAAGTTTAAAAATAAGACGTTACGTACTATCTTCGACTGGATAGATGCCATAGTTTTTGCCCTGATAGCCGTATACATCATCAATATTTACTTCTTTCAGAATTACCAGATTCCTTCATCATCATTGGAAAAATCACTTTTGGTGGGTGATTTCCTGTTTGTCAGCAAGACAAGTTATGGGCCCAGGGTCCCTATGACTCCTGTTTCATTTCCGTTGGCACAACACACCATGCCCATTTTAAACACCAAATCGTATTTGGATAAACCACAATGGGGATACAAACGCATTCCCGGATTTGGACACATCAAGCGAAACGACATTGTGGTGTTTAATTTTCCGGCTGGAGACTCAGTAATTACAAAAATCACCAATCCTGATTTTTACACCACCTGTTACATGTTGGCTATGCAAAACGATGTATCCGTAGAAGATGCACGTCGGTTTGTACTAAGTCGGCCTGAAGATTTCGGAAAGTTGGTATATAGACCCGTAGACAAGCGGGAAAACTATGTAAAACGATGCATCGGTTTGCCGGGTGATACCCTTCAAATTGTTGATAACAGGGTTATCATCAACGGTAAACAAATTAAGGATGCCCCCAATGTCCAGTATACCTATTTTGTCCAGACCACCGGTGGATACATTTCTGAGCGACAGTTCAAAAAATGGAACGTTTTACTGAGCGATATGGAGCTGATTCCTGAAAACAGCTATAAAATTGAACTTCAATCATCTAAGTTTAAAAAGAATGTCAATGGCGGGTACAATCCCATTTATGAAATGCCGTTGACTCAATCTCTGTTGAAAGAATTAAAGAACAGTCCGTTCATAGACACTGTCTTTATCTCCAAAGATACCTTGGGGGGCTTTAATGAAGGAGGTCTCATGTATCCGTTGAACGAAAACAACACATGGACAAGAGATAACTACGGACCCATCTGGATACCCAAGAAAGGCACGACCATCACCTTGAACGAATACAACCTGATGGTTTACAGCCATGTCATTATCCATTACGAGAAAAAATTGTTGGAAATGAGAGGGGGGAAACCCTACATCGATGGAAAACCTGCAACCACTTATACGTTCAACATGGATTACTACTGGATGATGGGTGACAACCGGCACAAATCTGCTGACAGCCGTGCCTGGGGATTTGTTCCTGAAGATCACGTGGTGGGCAAACCGTTGCGCATATGGCTTTCATTGGACAAAGATAAAACCTTGTTTGAGGGCAAAATCCGTTGGAAACGCTTCTTTAAGAAGGCTTCATAACAACCATCAATCTCCCGTTTTTCATGCCTATAAAGCGACTCATCTGGATTCTACTAGCAGCCATCCTGTTTGCCGGTTTGGTTCGATCGCTTCTGCTGGATTCTTTTCGTGTAGCTACAGGAGCCATGAACGAAACATTGAATTCAGGAGACAGGGTTCTGGTTGAGAAATGGACGTTAGGCTCACGAATGCCAAACGCCATAGGTCTTCCCTTTTCAGAAGCCAAGACTCGCAACATGAAACTGATTTCAGGCACACTTAGAATACCAGGCTTATCTTCTTTGTGTCGCAATGATTTGATTGTATTCAATGAACCACAATATGCCGACAGCCTTCCCATCAACCTTAGACCCGTTTTAATCAGTCGGTGTGTCGGTTTACCGGGAGAAGGTGTACAACTTTTCGGACAGCGCTTGTATATCAACAGGTCTTTACAAAAACGAGGCATCGATGCCCTATTTTGTTTCTGTTTCGACTCAACAGCTATCCCTTCAATACAAAGAAATGCTCCAACACATCCTTTTTACACCAGTAATGACACGTGTTTCACCTTTATAACGAAACACGACTATGCGCGTTTGGCTAAAAAGGATACAGCATTTCGATTGTTGGTACATCCCTATATTTCCCGTTACGACACGCTGAAAACGTTTATCCCATACAAAGGTATGGCTGTTTTATTGGACTCAACTTCATTCAACAAGTGGCAGAAATTGATCAATGCCCACGAAGGCTGTCGTCTGATACGATCAAAAGATGGGAGTTACCTGTTGAATGGCGTTCGTGTTAAGCGTTATACCTTCAAACAGGATTATTACCTGGTATTGAACGACCATCAGGGTTTTCTGAACGACTCAAGAACCTTTGGTTTGGTTCCGTCTTCCCACATCATAGGACGAGCGTTGTTTATCCTGTTCTCACCCACTGAAAATCGATTTTTAGAACTTGTAAAGCGATAAATGGGCTGAGGCATTATTGAAAAGTCGCCTCTATCTCGTTGGGTGTCACAGGTAAACGCATTTTCCCGGTCAATTTACATCCGGTTTCAGTGACAATGGCATTATCCTCAATACGTATGCCACCCATTCCCTTTAACGTCGCTACCTTCTCGTAACAAATAAAATCGGCAAGACGCTTCTCGGATTGCCAGCGATCGATCAAGGCCGGAATAAAATATAGACCGGGTTCAACGGTCAAAACAAAGCCTGTTTCCAATTTCCTAGCCAAACGCAGACTGCGTAAACCAAACTGTTCGCTTCGTTTAACCTGATCATCATACCCCACATGGTCCTCTCCCAAATCTTCCATATCGTGAACGTCCAACCCCATCATGTGCCCCAATCCGTGGACCATAAACAGTGCATGCGCACCCTCGTGAACTGCATCATCGATATTTCCCTTCATAAAACCTAACGCCTTCAGTCCTTCGGCCAATGTACGACAACATTCCAGGTGAACGCTTTTGTATGTAATGCCAGGTTTAATCAATTCAAAAGCCCTGTTGTTTGCATTCAACACTACTTGATACAACTGTTTCTGAATCGTGGAAAAACGCCCATCAACCGGAGTGGTCCGTGTGAAATCAGAGGCATAATGTTCGATGGATTCGGCACCTGCATCGCACAACAACATTCGACCGGAGCGCAATTTTTGACTATGGTCGTGACCGTGCAGGACATCTCCCTGCTGAGAGAGAATTACGGGAAAAGATACTCCCGCCCCAAGATTCAAAGCAATACCTTCAGCCAACGTGGCCAATTCACGCTCGCTTCTCCCTTCGTGAGCGTTTCGCATTACGACTTCATGCATCATGTAACCAATCCCTGCAGCATGCTCGATTTCCTGTATTTCTTCAGGGCTTTTGATAGACCTAAGTGCCACAACAGCCTTTATGAGAGATAAGGAAGCGGTCTCTTTCAGCCAATCCGGATGAACTTCAACCAATGAGGACAATCGCAAGGCATTTTCGCTCCTATATGGAGGTAGATAATGAATGGTTCGGCGTTGTCGCAACGCTTGTTTGACAACACCTTCAAGAGATGATGTTGGCAGTACCTTGGTAATGCCAACACGTTTGGCTATTTCTGAAAAACGCTCCCTGGGTCCTGTCCAAATAATATCATCCATGGTAAGCTCATCGGCAAACAAGATGGTTTCACGTGTGTCAATATCCATCACTACAAATAAATCCGGCTGATCAATCCCTACAAAATACAAAAAATGGCTGTCCTGCCTGAACGGATAGGCATTCCCTGCATAATTAACGGG
Organism: uncultured Bacteroidales bacterium; assembly: GCA_964411555.1. Taxonomy (GTDB): domain Bacteria; phylum Bacteroidota; class Bacteroidia; order Bacteroidales; family UBA1402; genus UBA8389. The sequence continues at coordinate 68,770 of CAYPLF010000001.1, forward strand.
CAACTCGGTATTTCCGGGCAACAGCACCAAACCAGTAGTGAGCTGATCGCTCAATTGCCTGCGACGATCTACATAAATTCCTTTTTCAAACATGGTATTGTCTTGAGTATATGGGCAAACGTACATAAAAAACGTGGAAAAACCAGTATTTCACGTACCTTTGCCATCCATAAGTTGAATCAACCGTCATCACCTATGACAACAGGACTCTTCTCTACCGCTTATTTCGCACCGATACAGTACTACTGGCATATGAACCGGGTGGACAATGTGGTAATGGAGATGCATGAACATTACACCAAACAAACCTGGCGGAACCGCTGTACCATTGCTACGGCCAACGGACCCATGACCTTGTCACTCCCTATCGAAGCCGATCCAAGCGGAAAAGGGCCCATTCGTGACATCAGGCTGTCCGACCACGGCAACTGGCAACATCTTCACTGGAACAGTATCGAATCGGCCTATCGTTCCAGTCCATTTTTTGATTATTACGAAGATGACCTCAGACCTTTTTTTGAAGGGAAAACACAATTTTTGGTTGATTTCAACGAAAGAATCAGGGAAACCATGTGTGAAATGATTGAGATACGGCCATTGGTGCACGCAAGTCTGGAATACATGAACGAGCACACATTACCCGAAGGATGGCAGGATTTCAGAACACAGATACATCCCAAAAAAGATCCACAGCAGACTGGTTTTGAGGCAACCCCTTACTATCAGGTCTTTGATCGCAAATATGGTTTTTTGCCCAATCTGAGCATATTGGACCTTGTGTTCAACATGGGACCGGAGACAGTACTTTATTTGTAAAAAAGGAAAGACATTTTATCAGGATCCAGAATCATGTTGGCAATCTCCATTAACTTTTCAGGGGTAAAGCCATCTATCTTTCGGACAAACTCTTCCATGGTATCATAACCATTGAAATACAACATGCTCTTGCCCATGCTCAAACTCTGATTCTCCTTATTTTCAGAAGAAATCATAACCTGTCCCAACAATTGCTTGCGAGCTGCATTCCATTGCTGCGTGGTAAGCGGTTTTTCACGCAAGCGTTTGAATTCCTTGAACAACAAGCTCAAGCATTGATCCACCTCCTGGGGGTCGGTCCCAAAGTAAACTGTAAACAAACCGGAGTCCGTAAACGAAGAAACATTCGATTCCACCGAGTAAACCAGGCCTGTTTTCTCCCTTAGGGACAAATTCAAACGACTGTTCATCCCTGGACCACCCAAAATATTGTTCAAGAAATACATGCCTGTTCTGTCTTTCTCGAACAATGAAAAATTTTCATTTCCACAAAGCACATGTGCCTGATGTGTGTCTTTTTCAATAACAGAATGAAATCCCTGAGCCGGTATCGGCTTTTCTAAAACACGCAAAGGATTCATATTCGAGCTTGTTGAAGCAGAAACTGAACCCAAATACCGTTCACACAAACTCAAAACTCTCTTCCAGGGAAGTGGAGCCTGTGAAAAGAAAACAATACGGTCGGTGGTATACTGTTGGCGGTAAAAACAGGTTAATGCATCCCGGCTCAACGTAGATACGGTATCAGGGTTTCCGAGAATACGATGCCCCAAAGCATGATTAGGATAAAACAACTGGTCAAAATCATCAAAAATCAATTCGGAAGGACTGTCTTCATACACATTGATTTCATCCAAAATAACATCCTTTTCTTTTTCCAATTCATGTTCCGGGAAAGTGGAATGAAAAAACAAATCGCTCATCAATGCGATGGCCCGCTTATAATCATCCTGTAAAAACAAACTGTACAAAAACGTTTCTTCCTTGGTGGTATAGGCATTCAACTCACCCCCGACCCGCTCCATATGATTCAAGATATGTCCGGGTTTGCGGTTGGGCGTACCCTTGAACAGCATGTGCTCCGCAAGGTGTGCCAACCCAAATCTATCGTTTGATTCATGCCGCGATCCGGCATTTACCACCAGCCCACAGCAGGATAAGTTTCCCTGACACTCACGGTGGATGATTCGGATGCCGTTAGGCAGGCAATGTGTAAAAACAGGCGTATCGAATGGATGTTGCATGATTCGGTTAAAACGAATAAGCAGCGGCAAATTCCCTGGAAATATAGTTGTCGTGGGTTTGACAGACTTCAGCCGCAAAATCAAGTCCACATTTCACAATGGCATCCCATTCTCTTTCCTTCAGTGTTGGAAGGTCTGACCGACGAATACGGGCACTTAGCAATCCGAACAAGAATCCGGCATTAAAATTATCACCTGCTCCTACTGTACTGACCGGCAAAATATTCTTTGCTTCGTAATGCTTGTAAAAGTTTTTACCCCATACCCGCGCTCCACATTCAGCGGCAGTATGTATGAAATAGGGGGTGTAATAACAGATTTTTTCCTTATAGATTTTTTCCGGATCGGTCATTCGGTATAAATACTTGAAATCTTCTTCGGAGCCGCGAATGATATCGGCATATTCAAAATTTTCGATGAACGTGGTAGACAAACGAACCACCTCGTCTTCATGCGATTTTCTGAAATTGATGTCGTAATAAATGATTGCCCCCTTATTCTTGGCCATTTCCAGAAAGTCAAGCATGCGTGGCCTCAATACCGGATTTAAGGCATAATAAGACCCAAACAAAACAATATCGTCGGCTTCCACTTTTGGAAATGAGTTCTCAAGGCGTGATCCCGGATAATCCTTGAAAAAAACATACTCTGCATCACTTTTGTCATTGAGAAAAGCCAACGAAACAGCCGAATTCAAATCGGGATTCAAATCCAGATAGTTGGCATTCAGATTGTTTTCCTCCATAAAAGAACGAATCAGGCGACCTACCTTATCGTCACCTGTTTCGCCAATAAAATATGCCGGTACATTCAACCGGCCCAGAGAGACCATGGCATTGAAAGCAGAGCCACCCGGCACAGCGGCAAATGGTTTGTTGTTTGAAAACAATATGTCGAGAATGGTTTCTCCGATTCCTATGATTTTTCGCATGGTCGTATATTTAAACCCCAAAAGTACACATTCGCCAAAAACACGCCAATGCCTACCCTTAAATAGTTGAAAAATAATGCGTACCTTTGTGCCCGATTGTTGCTGATAACAGTCATTAAATACAGTTAATGAAGACATTTGAAGAACTGGGAATCATGCCCTCCATCCTGAAGGCGATTTCCGAACTGGGGTACGAGAGCCCCATGCCGGTACAAGAGGAAGTGATTCCGTTTTTACTGGGAAATGCGAACGACGTTATTGCTTTAGCTCAAACAGGAACCGGAAAGACTGCCGCATTCGGCTTGCCCATTATCCAAAAAATTGACGTAAGTAATTTCAGCCCACAAGCACTGATATTGTGCCCAACCCGCGAACTTTGCCTGCAAATTGCAGACGACCTGAATGATTATTCCAATTACATTGATAACTTGAAGGTGCTGCCCGTTTACGGGGGTTCAAGCATAGAAAGCCAAATCAAATCACTCAAACGTGGCGTCCACATCGTAGTAGCTACCCCGGGACGCTTGCTCGATCTGATGAACAGACGCTGTGTCGACTTGACCAACGTCGAAAACGTTGTCATGGACGAAGCCGACGAAATGCTCAATATGGGCTTCTCGGAAAGTATAGACGCCATCCTGGCTGAAGTGCCCGAAACCAGGAACATGCTCTTGTTCTCAGCCACGATGCCGGCAGAAATTGCCCGTATTACCGGCAAATACATGAAAAATCCCAGGGAAATCATCATCGGGAACAAGAACGAAAGCACGGCCAATGTAAAGCACATCTATTACATGGTCAATGCAAAAGATAAATACTTGACACTTAAACGTATAGCCGACTTCTACCCCAGCATTTACGGCATTGTTTTTTGCAGAACCAAGATTGAGACACAAGAAATTGCCGATAAACTGATTCGCGATGGCTACAACGCAGATGCCCTGCACGGAGACTTGTCACAACAGCAACGCGACTATGTGATGAACAAGTTCCGCATCCGCAACATCCAGCTACTCGTAGCTACCGACGTGGCTGCCCGCGGTTTGGACGTTTCTGACCTGACCCACGTCATCAACTACAGCCTGCCCGACGATCCCGAAAGTTATACTCACCGTAGCGGTCGAACCGGTCGTGCCGGAAAAACCGGTATTTCCATTTCCATCGTCCACGTGAAGGAAAAGGGAAAAATCCGCCAAATAGAACGCACCATCAACAAGACCTTTGTCGCCGCACAAATGCCAACAGGCAAAGAAATCTGCGAAAAACAAATCTTCCATTTTATCGATAAAATCGAGAAAGTCAGTGTTGACGAAGCCGAGATAGAGCACATCCTTCCCAGCGTGTACCGCAAGCTCGACTGGCTGGACAAGGAAGACCTGATCAAGCGCATGGTCGCACAGGAATTAGACAGGCTCATCGACTACTACAAAGAAGCCGAAGAAATCCGTACCGTTGACGAAAAAGCCAAAAAAGAGAGCCCATTTGGTGAAAAACGCCAAGGCACCGAACCCGGTTTCAAGAAACTCTTCATTGGATTGGGCAAGATGGACGGCATTACGCCTAAAAACCTGATGGATCTCATCAACAGCTACGTAGAAGGTCGCGTTCAAATAGGCCGCATCGACTTCTTTACACGCTATTCCTTGTTCGACATCGAAGAAGGGGCCGCCAAACGTGTGGTACAAGCATTACGCGAACTGGACTTCCTGGGTCGTCAAGTCAAGGTGGACTTTGCCACCGAGGAACAGATGAGCCGCGGCAATGAAAGAGGCGAAAGAAACGTTAGGGGGGAACGGAACGAAAGAGGTTCGTGGAACCAATCAGGCTCTTCCAACCGGAAGGGTGGTTATGCGCAATCCGCACTGAAAAGCAGAGAGGGTGGTTATACGCCCAAAGGAAAAGATGGCGGTTACGGACAGTCTTCGTACAAAAGCAAAGAAGGTGGATACAGTCGTGACAACAACGAATCGCGTTCCTACGGAAAAAAGAGTACCCCTTATTCCGGTAAACGCAAAGACGGTTACACCCCTAAAAAACGGTATTAATTCAACGGTCAAGGCATGGCCCTACGGAATCTTTTTTCCAAACAGTCCAAACAAGCCACCTATATCGGCTTACAGGCTGGCCCTTATGCCTTTACCTTTGTCAGAAAAAACATCCGCTCGGTTCGATTGAGCATCAACCGATTGAGTGTTATTCGTTTATCTGCACCATTCAACTACACCGAACAGGAAGCCATCAACTTTGTTGAAAAACGACAAGCCTGGTTGGAAAAACACCTGGATTGCCTTCATGAACGACAGGCGCAGGAAGCCGAAGACTTCAGCCGCATTTTGTTTCTAGGAAACCTTCATCCTACCTGTATCCACCAACACCCAATTGCTCCCCGGGTGGTAAAAGACGAGGCAGGAACGGTTCACATCTACGTCAAATCCGACCGTGAAACCAACCTGGAATCCGTTCTGAATGCCTGGTATGCCGTAGAACTGCGAAAACGGGTGGATATGTTGGCTCCCAAATGGGAATCAATGATGGGCGTCAAAGCACAGTCGTTCAACTATCGCAGCATGAACTCCCGTTGGGGCAGTTGCCATATCGTTAAGCGGAAAATAACACTAAACACCAAGCTGGCGAAATTCAGCATTTCCAGTATCGAATACATCCTGGTTCACGAACTGGCGCATTTGCTGGAATCCGGCCACGGACCAGCCTTCAAGGCAGTGATGGACAAATTCTTGCCCGACTGGCGCGAACGCCGGAAGGCATTGAACGGACATCAATAAGCTATTTCCTCCTTAGCAGTGCTTTTACTGTGCCTTTTGGCAAATCAAAACGCAGCACATAGGCAACGAACAACAGCAGCAACAGGGTTCGGTAGGCCAACCTAAGGTAAAGATCAGAAATAGGCATATACATACCGGCCACATACAACAAGCCACCAACCAGTACATAGCGGCCTGCCATCTTGAGATCATAAGGGATGGGGTAATGACGTTGACCCAATGCCCAGGAAACAACCATCATTAGGAAAAAACAAACAAATGAGGTCCATGCGGAAGCGATGTACCCAAACAAGGGAACAAAAATAACATTGCCAAGTATGGTCACAGCCAATCCCATGAAGGAAATATAGGCCCCCCACTTTGTTTTATCGGTCAGCTTGTACCAAAACGAAAGGTTGAAAACTATACCCTGGAAAATGTAGCTGACAAGCACAATAGGAACCACCACCAAACCTTCATGATACTTGGAATTCAACATAAACTTGATTACGTCCAGATAATACATGACCCCCAAAAAGACAAACACGGCAAAAAGCAGGAAAAATTTCATCCCTTCCACATATGATTGCCTGCTGTCAGAATCCTTCGATTTTGAGAAAACAAACGGTTCATATGCGTATCGAAAGGCTTGTGTAAACATCATCATAACCAAGCCTAGTTTGAAACAGGCTGCATAAATACCCAGTTGAACGTCACCTGTTGTCATGTCTGGATACAGATACGGAAGGATGATCTTATCCAGCGACTGGTTCATGATACCGGCAATGCCCAGGAACAATAGTGGGCGCGAATAATTCAACACTTCTTTGAGCAAACTCCAGGATACGTTCCACCGTATGCCCAACATGTATGGGAGTAATGCCAACAAGCCTAATACAGAAGAAAACACATTGGCTACGAATACATACCCCACCCTATAGTCTGGGTTGTAGAACCATGCTATCCATTCAGGATTACTGTTATGGATTATTGGACAAATCCACAAGAAAAACACATTGAAGAAAATGTTGATTCCAATCATCAACATCCGCAAACCTGCAAATACCATAGGCCGTTTGCAGAATCGAAGCCAGGCAAATGGAATCGTAGAAAAAGCATCAATGGCAACAGTCAACGCCATCATCCACACAAATTCCGGGTGATCGGGCACATTCAATCCCTTTGCGGCAGGTTCCATAAACAAGAAAATGCCCACCATGAACAAAAGAGATGAGACAAGTAAACTGAACAAGGATGTAGTATAAACCTGTTCCGGCTTATTATCGGATTTGTTGGCAAACCGGAAAAAACCGGTTTCCATCCCATAGGTAAGAATGACCATCAATAGGGCTGTCCAGGCATAGACCTTTGCCACGACACCGTATTCTCCTGTACCACCCAGTGTAAAGGTATAAAACGGCATCAGGCACCAATTCAGGAACCGGCCTAATATGCTGCTGATACCGTAAATGGCCGTGTCCTTGGCCAACCGTTTCATTTCTGCCATGATGAACGGAGCGTGTTTGTCAAATTAATGAACGATTTAAAAAAGAGATTGTTCGCGGGAAAGAGGAGACAATCCCAAGTGTGTCCATGCCAATGGAGTCACTTCCCTACCCCTGGGTGTTCGCTTTAAAAAACCTTGCTGGATCAAAAAAGGCTCATAGACTTCCTCAAGCGTACCCGAATCTTCTCCCAGTGCAGTGGCTATCGTTGTCAAACCCACCGGCCCACCTTGAAACTTCTCAATGATGGTCCTAAGAATCTTGTTGTCAATCTCATCCAGTCCGAAACGATCAATATTGAGCGATTCCAACGCATATTTTGCAATATCGAGGTCAATGCGTCCATCCCCCTTTACCTGAGCAAAATCCCTGACTCTCCGCAACAAGGCATTGGCGATACGGGGTGTTCCCCGACTTCTACCGGCAATTTCGACAGCGGCATCAGGCCTGCAATCAATCTGCAACAACTTGGCTGAACGAAGAACAATCCCCTTCAATACTTCCGTTTTGTAGTATTCCAAGTGACAGTTGATGCCGAAACGAGCCCTGAGCGGTGCGGTCAACAACCCGCTGCGCGTTGTGGCACCAACCAGTGTAAACGGATTGATATCCAGTTGAATGGATCGGGCTGACGGGCCCTTATCGATGACAATGTCAATCCGGTAGTCTTCCATGGCCGAATACAGGTACTCTTCCACAACCGGACTGAGTCGATGAATTTCATCGATAAATAAGACATCGTTTGGTTCAAGAGCCGTGAGTACACCGGCCAAATCGCCTGGTTTATCCAACACCGGCCCAGAAGTAACCCTGAAGCCTACTCCCAATTCATTGGCAATGATACTGGACAACGTGGTTTTCCCCAATCCGGGAGGGCCATGCAGCAACACGTGGTCCATGGCTTCACGCCGCATGGATGCGGCGGATACAAAAATGCGCAGGTTTTCGACTATGCTTTCCTGACCGTTAAAGTCAGAAAAACACAGTGGCCTCAAGGCCTTATCGGCATCCTTATCCAGCTCAAACGACTGTTGTTCCCTGATATCAAAGGATTGTTCCATGCGCGTTGATTAATCCGGCAAAAATACGACAAACCCACGCTTTGTCAAACCAAAACGCGGAAAAGAACGCAAACAGATTGATTTTTTGTACTTTTGCCCTAAAATCGAACAAAGCTTATGGCACTCAATTACATCTGGATAGGTTTCTTTTTGGTTGCCTTTCTGGTTGGACTTGTACAACTTATTGTATTTCAGGACTATGGTGTGTTTGAGCGCATCATGACCAGCAGTTTTGACATGGCCAAATTTGCCGTGATTGACATCTCTCTCCCACTGGCGGGTGTAATGACATTGTGGCTTGGCATTCTTTCCATAGGCGAACGTGCCGGAGCCATCCGTGTTTTGGCGCACATCACCGGCCCCTTCTTCAACAAACTGTTTCCCGAATTGCCAAAAGAACATCCTGTTCATGGCCAATTACTGATGAATTTCTCGGCCAACATGCTGGGGCTTGACAACGCAGCAACTCCCATGGGATTAAAAGCCATGCAAAGCCTGCAGGAATTGAATCCGGAAAAGGAAAAAGCCTCCAACGCCCAAATCATGTTTCTGGCATTGAACACTTCCGGATTGACCGTGATTCCGGTAAGCATTTTGGCCCAACGATCCATTCTTGGTGCGGTCAATCCCACCGATGTCTTTATTCCCATTCTCATTGCCACCTATGTTTCTACGGTCACTGCCATCATTTACGTTGGACTTCGTCAGCGCCTGAAGCTATTAAACAAAACGGTTATTGGCTGGATAGGCGGTATCACCCTGGCGTTGACCGCTTTGGTCGCCTGGTTCTCCGGATTGTCACCCGATGCCATGTCAAAGACCTCCGGCATCATGAGCAATCTGTTGATTTTTTCCATCATCATCGCTTTTCTGTTGGGTGCTCTCTACAAAAAGGTGAACGTCTGGGATGCCTTTATTGATGGAGCGAAAGGGGGCTTTGAAACATCGGTGAAAATCATTCCCTATTTGGTGGGCATGTTGGTAGGCATAGGCGTGTTCAGGGCATCGGGAGCCATGGAGCTTTTAACAGACGGCATTTCCTGGCTGGTTGCAGCTTGTGGATTTGATACCCGCTTTGTGGACTCGTTGCCTACAGCTTTTATGAAACCCTTGAGCGGAAGTGGCGCCCGTGCCATGATGGTGGAAACCATGAAAACCTACGGACCTGATTCCTTCAGCGGACGCTTGTCCTGTTTGTTTCAAGGAGCTGCTGACACAACGTTCTACATCATTGCCCTGTACTTTGGTTCCGTTGGCATCAAAAATACCCGCTATGCTGTTGTAGCCGGCCTGGTTGCAGACTTGGCCGGTGTTTTGGCTGCCATCTTCCTGGCTTACCTGTTCTTCACATAATGATACAGTTTCATACCGATTCCACAGAAATGCCTGCAATCCAGACCGCTTTTTTAACAGGCTGGATCCAAAAAGTTGCAGCCCTTCACGGGAAAAAACCGGGAACAATCAACCTGGTTTTCTGTACCGACGAGCGCATATTAGACATAAACCGTTCCTTCCTTGAGCACGATTATTACACAGATATCATTACGTTCGACACAAGTATTGGCCCTGTTATTTCAGGAGACATTTACATCAGTCTGGACACTGTAAAATCAAACGCTGAACAACTGAACCTGCCTAATAAACAGGAATTGTATCGAGTAATCATCCATGGCATCCTGCATTTGTGCGGATACCCCGATAAACAGCCCGAAGAAGCCTATCAAATGCGCGTACTCGAAAACGAAGCACTCGCATTAATCCAATCATTAAATCAAACTACATGAAGTTTTCGTACGACGTCATTGTCATTGGTGCGGGACACGCCGGCTGTGAAGCCGCCGCTGCTGCCGCCAATTTGGGTTCTTCAACCCTGCTCATCACCATGGACATGACCAAGTTCGCACAAATGAGTTGCAATCCAGCCATAGGAGGAATAGCTAAAGGCCAGATAGTCAGAGAGATAGACGCCTTGGGCGGATTAACCGGCATTGTAACCGATAAAACAGCCATCCAATTCAGAATGTTAAACCGTTCGAAAGGACCTGCCATGTGGAGCCCGCGCTCTCAAAGTGATCGTCAACGTTTTTCGGAGGAATGGAGAAATCAATTGGAAAAACTTCCCAATTTATCCTTTTGGCAAGATACAGTTACAGGTTTTGAAATTAAGGATAATACAGTTACAGGAGTCAGGACCGGCATGAATGTGGTATTTTCTGCATCGTGTGTGGTTCTTACTGCAGGTACATTTTTAAACGGATTGATCCATATTGGAAAAACACAATTATGTGGTGGTCGTATTTCTGAGCCTTCTTCATTTGGATTGACTGAGCAACTCAAAACGCTTGGATTTAAGACAGACAGGATGAAGACTGGTACTCCGGTTAGAATTGACGGAAGAAGCGTCCATTTTGACCTTATGGAAGAACAGTTTGGAGAAGATGATTTTCACAAGTTTTCTTTCCTGGATTTTAAACCAAGAACGCTGAAGCAACGCAATTGCTGGATTTGCTATACCAGCGAATCAACCCACAACGTTTTGCGTGATGGATTGGTCGATTCTCCCCTCTACAACGGACAGATTAAAAGCATTGGTCCTCGTTACTGCCCAAGCATTGAAACCAAGATTGTCACCTTTGCCGATAAAGATCAACATCAACTATTTTTAGAACCGGAAGGCGAAAACACCGAAGAATATTACCTGAATGGCTTTTCATCTTCTTTGCCCATCGACATCCAATTTGAAGCACTACGAACCATTCCTTGTTTCAAGGATGTCCAGCTTTTCAGACCAGGCTATGCCATAGAATATGACTTTTTCGACCCAACACAATTAACCCATACACTCGAAACCAAACTCATAAAAAACCTGTTTTTTGCCGGTCAAATCAACGGAACTACCGGATATGAAGAAGCTGCCGGACAGGGTTTGTTGGCTGGAATAAACGCACACATCAACTGTCAAGGAGGGAATCCGTTCATACTTGGACGTGATGAGGCCTATATTGGCGTATTGATCGACGATTTGGTTACAAAAGGGGTTGACGAACCGTACCGTATGTTCACCTCACGTGCAGAACACCGAATCCTGTTGAGACAAGACGACGCCGATATGCGTTTGACCAAAAAATCGCATGAAATAGGACTGGCATCCGTGGAACGAATGGATTTATTCCGTAAAAAAAGGGAGACCATAAACGATCTGTTGGATTTTTGCAACAACTATTCCATTAAAGCCAGGCTCATCAATGACGCGCTGGAGCAGTTGGGTACCGCTCCACTCAAACAGGGTGTTCGATTGACAGACCTCATACTGCGGCCTCAAATCAACTTTGACAGCCTTAGAAAACACGTCTCTGCGCTCGACTCCAAACTGCTTTCCATCACAGATAGGACGGAAGAAATCATTGAAGCAACAGAAATTCACATCAAATACCAAGGTTACATTGAACGGGAACGTGGCATTGCTGAAAAAATCAGCCGTCTTGAAACCATTCAAATAACCGGAAAATTTGATTACGACACCATTCAATCGTTGACCATTGAAGCCAGGCAAAAGCTGAAACGCGTCAATCCTCAAACCATTGGGCAAGCGAGCAGAATTCCAGGCATCTCCCCCAGCGACATCAACACCTTGCTCATTTTGCTTGGCCGATAATTTGTTCCACGTGGAACAATGCAAATTTTCAACTAATGAATAGCCTATACCCCATAAGTAACACCCTGCAAATGAAGCTGGATAGGGTTCCCGAAACACCGGGGGTCTACCAGTATTTTGATGAATCTGGTGTTGTAATCTATGTTGGCAAGGCTAAAAATTTGCGCAAACGGGTTTATTCCTATTTTACCAAGCTTCATGATGATAGCCCTAAGACTCGTATTCTTGTTAAAAAAATACGCGATCTTGATTATATTGTGGTTCCTACCGAATCAGACGCCTTGTTGCTGGAAAACAATCTGATCAAGCAATACAGGCCACGCTACAATGTGTTGTTGAAAGACGACAAGACCTATCCCAGTATCTGCATCAAAAAGGAACCTTTTCCTCGTGTCTTTCAAACGCGCAAACTTATATCAGACGGTTCTGAATACTACGGCCCTTACAGTTCAGTTACCAGCATGAAGGCCATTTTGTGGCTGATTCGTCAAGTCTATTCTTTGCGTACATGCAAGCTACCCATGTTGAAAAAAGACATTGATCAAGGCAAGTACAAAGTTTGTCTGGAATATCACATTAAGCGGTGTCAAGGCCCTTGTATTGGTTTACAAAGTGAAGCATCTTATCTGGAATCCATAGCCGATGTGCGAGAAATACTTAATGGAAATATTCAAAAAGTGGGTCATCATTTATTGACAACGATGAAGACATTATCGCATGAATTGAAGTTCGAAGAAGCACAACGCGTAAAAGAAAAATATGATCTCATTGAACAATATCGCAGTAAATCGACTGTGATCAATACCAACCTTCATGAAATGGATGTGTTTACATATGGTGAGTTTGGATCATCAGCCATCATCAATTACTTACATGTTAAACATGGTGCTATCGTTCAAGGCTTAAGCACTGAATGGAAAAAACGCTTGGAAGAGAATAAGGAAGAGCTATTGAGTAGTGCCATTTTTGAACTCCGCCAGCGTTTCAACAGCCAAAGCAAAGAACTTATTGTGCCATTTGAGCCAGATATCATTCCAGAACAGGTTAGTTTTGTCATTCCTCAACGAGGAGAAAAAAAGAAATTGCTCGATTTGTCAATTCAAAACGTCAACCAGTACATACAAGACCTGACTAAACAACAAGAGAAATTGAATCCCGAACAACGTGTCACCCGTTTGTTGACAACTATAAAAAAAGATCTTCACTTGAATGAACTGCCTTTTCATATGGAGTGCTTTGATAATTCAAACACACAAGGAACTAACCCCGTTTCATCTTGTGTCGTATTTAAGAATGGCAAGCCTTCTAAAAAAGACTACCGTCATTTCAATATCAAAAGTGTTGATGGGCCCAATGATTTTGCTTCCATGGAAGAAGTGCTGTATAGACGGTATAAACGGTTAATTGACGAAAATCAATCGCTTCCACAGTTAATCATAGTCGACGGCGGGAAAGGACAATTATCATCCGCTGTAACCGTGCTCAATGGATTGGATTTAATGGATAAACTTCAGGTAATCGGCATTGCCAAAAACCTGGAGGAACTCTTTTTCCCGCATGATACGGTACCGCTATACTTGGATAAGAACTCGGAAACACTCCGAATCATACAACAGATGCGAGACGAAGCACATCGTTTTGGTATCACCCATCACAGAAAGAGAAGAAGCAAAGAAGCGTTTCATTCAGAACTGGATGAGATTAAGGGCATAGGTGAAAGCACAAAAAAAACGTTGTTGGAATCGTACAAAAGCGTAAAACGGATTAAAGAAGCTTCTCTGGATGAATTGTCTCTGTTGGTTGGACCTTCAAAGGCTCAGAAAATTCATGTATTTTTACACAAAGAAACCCAACAATCATGAGGGCTCTCATACAACGTGTCAGTGAAGCATCTGTACGAATTGATGGTAGTAGATATGCTGCTATCAAACAGGGATTACTTGTACTAGTTGGCTTTGAACCAGCTGATTGTCAGGATGATATAGAAAGACTGTCCAAAAAAATCAGACAACTGCGCATCTTTTCAGATGAAAATGGATTGATGAATAAATCGGTGTTGGATATTCATGGTGAATTGCTGATTGTCAGTCAGTTTACTCTATATGCTGATACACAGAAAGGAAACAGGCCTTCGTTTGTGAAGGCCGCACCTCCTGCTGTGGCCATTCATTTTTATGAATCATTTATCAGAGCTTGTAAAGAACAAGTGGGCATCGATAACATTAAAACAGGTGTTTTTGGGGCCGATATGGCTGTTTCGTTAATCAATGACGGACCTGTCACAATATGGTTGGATTCAATGATTCCAGCACAAAACCAATAGTAACTATTGACACAGAAGTCAAAAAATATGCAATGACACTAAAAGAAACACAATCTATTGTAGACCAATGGATTAAACAGTATGGCGTCCGGTATTTCAATGAGTTGACCAACATGACATTACTCACGGAAGAAGTGGGAGAATTGGCACGTGTGGTAGCCAGGAAGTATGGTGAACAATCGTGCAAGTCCGATGAATGCGACTTGTCGCTCGACGAAGAGCTGGCCGATATCCTGTTTGTATTGATCTGCCTGGCCAATCAGACAGGCGTTGATTTGGAAACGGCACTGAACGCCTCATTGGAAAAGAAAACCAACCGAGATAACAAACGACATATAACCAATACAAAATTACAATGACAACACGTATAAACGAAGCCATCAATCAGTACCCTACATTTACAAAAGAATCGATTAAAACGGCTGTTTTACAACTGTTGGAAACCCGTGAACCCGAGCTTTCCAATCAAGCTGTCTATGACAAAATAGTGGGATTGCTTGATCTCACCAGTCTGAATACTACCGATTCAGAAGAAAGCATTTCAGCTTTTACAGAAAAAGTGAACCTGTTTGGTGAAAAATACCCGGAATATTCAAACGTTGCTGCCATTTGTGTTTACCCGGTATTTGTAAAAACCGTTCGTGAACTGGTAACAGAAGGTGTGGAAATTGCTGCAGTCACCGGTGGTTTTCCGCATTCTCAAACCTATATGGAAGTCAAAATTGCTGAAACATCGTTGGCAATTATGGACGGTGCAACAGAAATTGATGTTGTGATGCCTATTGGGAAATTACGTGAGAAAAAATACGATGAAATCGTTGAAGAAATTAGCGAAATCAAATCAGCTTGCAGAAACGCACGGCTTAAAGTTATTCTGGAATCGGGAGCGTTGAGCCTATCTGAATTACGTACAGCCTGCATCCTGGCCATGGAAGCCGGTGCAGATTTCATCAAGACTTCTACAGGCAAGCAACAACCCGGCGCAACGATGGATGCGGCTTATTGTATGTGTACCTTGATTGCTGAATACCACCGATTAAGTGGCAGAAAGGTAGGATTCAAGGCTGCTGGTGGTATAAAAACAACTCAAGAAGCCGTACAATACTACGCGTTGGTAGAATCGTTGTTGGGAAATGAGTGGCTGACAAAGGAGTATTTCCGCATAGGAGCAAGCAGCCTTGCCAACGAATTGCTCAGTGATATTCTGGGAGAAAAGACCGTGTTTTTTTAATCAGCACATTTTAAAACGTACGTTGCATAAAAAAGTCTACACAAAGCAACAACGATTGTTTGAACTGATTATCCGGAAAATCATCCAAGCACTTGACAGCAAGCTCTTTGTAATCTTGCATGCGTTTTTCGGCATACTCGACACCTCCCATGTCAAACACGAATTGATTGATTGTCTGTAAATTAGACAACGTAAAGTCTCTATTTTTGATCATGTTCAAGAAGGGTCTTTTCGTTGACTTGTCTGCTTTCTCAAGCGCATATATCAATGGCAAGGTCATTTTCCCCTCTTTCAAATCGTTGCTGGTCGGCTTTCCTATGGTGTTTTTGGCAAAGTAATCGAAAATATCGTCTTTGATTTGGAAAATCATTCCAAGTTGTTCACCAAACTTCGTCAGCGCATGTTCTTGTTCCGGTGAAGCCTGTGAAGCAACCGCGCCGGCCTGCGTGCAAAAAGCAAACGTCCTGGCTGTTTTCTTGCGTATAACCTCCAAGTAAGTTGCTTCGTCAATGATCAATTTACGTTCATTGGATAGCTGCATCATCTCTCCTTCAGAAAGCTCACAACCCAATTCTGCCAATAAAAATGAAATACGACCCTGACAGATTCCGGATGAAATATAGGCCGATTTTGACAGGTAATAATCTCCCACTAAAATAGCCGGCTTGTTATTCCATAAAGCTTTGACCGAAAAACTGGAACGGCGTTTATACGTATTGTCAACTACATCATCGTGCATCAAGCTGGCGGTATGAAGCAACTCCAATGAAACCGCCGATTTTATACTATCGAGAGTGATTGAACCTATTAATCCGGATGACAACAAAACAAGATGTGGACGTATCTCCTTCCCTTTTTGTTTCTTCACATAATTAAGCACCTGTTTCAACAAGTACGTTTCCGTTCGAATGGCCTCATCAAATGCTCTCTCATATTCGAGAAACTCCTTGGCTATTGGTTTTCGTATTTGCTCTATCATACAAATGCATTATCATGACAAAAATAATAAAAAAATGCGGCTTCTTCTTTTTTTCGTACTTTTACAGACGTACGGAGGCCTGTCATAATAGACGTTTTAGGTTTCCACAACAAAAGAACTGAGAACCATTGGCACGAAGATTATTTTTAATTGATGCATACGCCATCATTTACCGGTCGTACTATGCATTCATCAAGCAGCCCAGGATAAATTCAAAGGGAGAGAATACGTCTGCCGTTTTTGGATTTGTCAACACACTCGAAGAACTGATCCACCGGGAAAATCCCGATTGTCTCGCTGTTTGTTTCGACCCCAAAGGTCCCACCTTCAGACACGAAGCCTACGAACACTACAAGGCCCAACGTGAGGAAACACCTGAAGTGATACAATGGTCTGTTCCACGTATTAAATCCATCATTGAGGCATACAACATCCCCATTATGGAAGTACCTGGTTTCGAGGCTGATGATGTAATCGGAACACTTTCGCGTCTTGGAGAAGAAGCAGGTTTTGACGTCTTCATGATGACACCGGACAAAGACTGCGGTCAATTGGTGACCGACCATGTCTTTATGTACAAACCGAAATACGGCAGTAATGAATTTGAAGTACTGGGCCCAAAGGAGATTATGAACAAGTACTCCCTGACTCATCCAAAACAAATCATCGACTTGCTGGGACTCATGGGAGACGCGTCCGACAACATACCCGGCTGTCCCGGTATTGGTGAGGTGACAGCGAAAAAATTGATCGCCGAATACGGTTCAATCGATAATTTGCTTAATAGCTATCACGAACTGAAAGGGAAACTGAAAGAAAAAATTGAAAACAACCTTGACCTAATTTCTTTTTCCCGGTTTCTTGCAACCATACGAACCGATGTCCCCATTGACTTCAATGAAGAAGTCTTGACAAGAAAACCGGTTTCATTGGAAACGGTAAAAGAGTTGTTCGAACAATTGGAATTTCGTGCGTTGTTCCAACGTGTTGAAAAAAATGCCAACACCTCGATTCAACTTCCAAAAATTGTTCCTCCCAAAATTACATTGCCAAATGCTCAGCAATTGTTGTGGGACGAACCCAATCTGTTCAATCAGGGAGAAAACGTCGTTGAGACTGCTGTAAATTCCACCAAATGGACAGAAGAAAAAAAAGAATCAATTCTCAAAGACATAAATTTAGTACCTCATACCTATCAGATTCTTGATAATGAGGCAGATATTTTGAATTTCATCGCTATTCTCCGTGCACAAAAAATGTTCTGTCTGGATACGGAGACCACCGGACTCAACCCGTTGACCTGCGAATTGGTGGGAATCTCCTTTTGTTGGGAAAAAGGGAACGCCTGGTACATCGCACTGAATACTTCGAAGGTAAAAACCGAAGTAGTGTTGTCAAATCTACGCCCCATTTTGGAAGACCCCTCAAAACAGATCATTGGTCAAAACATCAAGTTTGATTTGTTGGTCTTGAAACATCATGGAATAAACCTGAAGGGTGAGTTGTTCGACACCATGATTGCCCACTACCTGCTCCAACCAGAATTGAAACATGGTATGGATTACCTGGCGGAAATCTATTTAGGTTATAAGACCATTCACATTGATGAGTTGATTGGAGGCAAGGGAAAGCAACAGCTGAACATGAAAGATGTGCCGCTTGAAAAGATTGGTCCTTATGCGGCCGAAGATGCAGACATTACCTTACAACTATACGAATGGCTGGAGCCAGAGCTTAAAACCAACGGATTGGAATTCCTGAGTCGGGAAATTGAAATGCCTCTCATCAAGGTCTTGGCAGAAATGGAGTATCAGGGTGTCAGTATTGATACTGAAAGCCTTAAACAGGCGTCACTGAGCATGACTTCCACCTTGGAAATAGTGGAAAAAGAAATCCAGGAACTGGCCGGAACATCATTCAACGTAAACAGTCCGAAACAGATTGGGGAGATCTTGTTTGAAACGCTGAAAATTGACAGCAAGGCAAAGAAGACAAAGACCGGGCAATATTCCACATCGGAAGATGTGCTGGAAAAATTGAAAAGCAAACACCCCGTTGTAGAAAAAATCCTGGAACAACGGGGCTTGAAAAAGTTACTCAGCACCTACATCGACGCTTTGCCCGCCTTGATCAATCCAACCTCGGGCAAAATACATACGTCCTTCAACCAGGCCATCACGGCAACAGGCCGACTCAGTTCCAGCAATCCCAACCTGCAGAACATTCCCATCCGGGATGCCATTGGTAGGGAGATTCGAAAAGCATTTTCCTGTAAACCGGATGAATATTTCGTTTCTGCTGACTATTCACAGATTGAACTACGATTGATGGCTCACCTAAGTAAGGACGAAACCATGATTGAGGCCTTTCGGAAAGATCAGGACATCCATGCGGCAACGGCAGCAAAAATATACAATATACCGTTGGACGAAGTTACTTCCGACATGCGGCGAAAGGCAAAGACCGCCAATTTCGGGATTATCTACGGCATCTCGGTATTTGGGCTGGCAGAACGCATGGGGGTGAATCGAAGCGAAGCCAAAGAGTTGATTGATGGTTACTTTGAAACCTATCCGGCTGTCAAGAAATACATGGAAGACGTTGTTATTGATGCAAAGAACAATGGTTGGGTGGAAACCCTTTACCACCGCAAACGTTTTTTACCCGATATTACCTCTCATAATGCGGTTGTAAGGGGCTATGCAGAACGAAACGCCATCAACGCCCCCATCCAGGGTACGGCGGCCGATATCATCAAGATTGCCATGGTGAACATCTACAACGCGTTGGAAAAGAAATCCTTGCGTTCAAAAATGATCCTGCAGGTACACGACGAACTGAACTTCATCGTTCCCAAAGACGAATTGAAAATCCTGTTGGATTTGGTGAGAAAAGAAATGGAAGCGGCCGCAGAATTATTGGTTCCCCTGAAGGCTGATATCGGTTACGGAGCAAACTGGCTGGAGGCACACTGAAAAAGTCGCCGGTTTTTTGTACTTTTGCAGCCTCAAACCCATCAATATCACATCATGGCATTACAATGCGGCATCGTTGGACTTCCCAACGTCGGCAAATCCACCTTGTTCAACTGCTTGTCGAACGCAAAAGCTCAAGCGGCCAATTTCCCCTTCTGCACCATTGAACCCAACGTGGGTGTAATCACTGTGCCCGACGAGCGGCTCAACAAACTGGCCGAACTGGTTCACCCTGGACGCATTGTTCCAACCACGGTGGAGATTGTGGACATTGCCGGTCTGGTAAAAGGAGCCAGCAAAGGCGAAGGACTGGGCAACAAATTCCTGGCTAACATCCGGGAAACCGACGCCATCATCCATGTCATCCGTTGTTTTGAAGACGAGAATGTGACCCATGTGGACGGTTCTGTTGACCCTGTCAGGGATAAGGAAATCATCGACTACGAACTGCAAATCAAAGACCTGGAAACCATAGACAGCCGCATCCAAAAGGTGCAGAAACAAGCCCAAACGGGTGGAGACAAACAGGCCAAACAGGTGTATGAGGTGTTGATACGTTTCAAAGAAGCCCTCGAACAGGGAAAATCAGCGCGAACCGTTCAATTTGAAACCAAAGACGAACAAAAGATAGCCCACGACTTGTTCCTACTCACCAACAAGCCAGTGATGTACATCTGCAACGTGGATGAAGCTTCAGCAGTAAATGGAAATGTCTACTCCAACCAACTCCAGGAAGCCGTTAAAGACGAAGGCGCACAAACACTGATTGTGGCCGCAAAGATTGAGTCTGAAATTGCTGAATTCGACACTTTCGAAGAACGTCAACTGTTTTTAAGTGAATTGGGGCTGGAGGAATCGGGTGTTTCACAATTGATCAAGTCAGCCTACAAGTTGCTGAATTTGAGCACCTTCCTAACAGCTGGACCCATGGAAGTCAGGGCTTGGACCTTTGTAACCGGCAGCAAGGCACCTGTTTGTGCCGGTGTCATCCACACCGATTTTGAAAAGGGTTTCATCCGTGCCGAGGTCATCAAATACGAAGATTACATTCGCTACGGTTCAGAAGCAGCCGTGAAGGAAGCCGGTAAAATGACAGTGGAGGGCAAGGACTATATTGTGCAGGATGGTGACATCATGCACTTCCGCTTCAATGTGTAAATCAGCTCTATTTACCCTTTATGATTCGCTTGATGTCGCTGAGCTTGTTCAAGGCTTCCAGGGGCGTCAGGTTGTTGACATCCACTTTGATGATCTCATCCCTTATTTGAGAAAGCACCGGGTCGTCAAGTTGAAAAAAGCTCAGCTGCATACCATCGCGCTGATTGGCTATCTCTTTTGTCGGTTTGGCCAATGAGCCTTTTCGATTCTCCCCTTCCATCTTCAGGAGAATTTGGTTGGCCCGCTTCACAATGCTGTTTGGCATGCCAGCCATACTGGCCACATGGATGCCGAAGCTGTGTTCGGTTCCACCCCGCTCCAACTTCCGTAAAAAGATGACCTTGCCGTCTGCTTCGCGCACTGAAACGTGGTAATTCTTAATACGAGGAAACGTCTTTTCCATCTCATTCAATTCATGGTAATGGGTAGCAAACAGGGTTTTGGCTTTGTAACGAGGATGTTCATGAATGTGTTCCACAATGGCCCAGGCTATTGATATGCCGTCGTAGGTACTCGTACCCCTACCCAATTCATCGAACAATACCAGGCTGTTGTGTGAAAGACTGTTCAGAATATCGGATGCTTCGGTCATTTCCACCATGAAGGTAGATTCGCCGGCGGAAATGTTGTCGGAGGCACCCACGCGGGTAAATATTTTGTCCACCACCCCTATTTCGGCTGATTCGGCAGGCACAAACGAACCGATTTGACCCATAAGTACAATCAAGGCTGTTTGTCTGAGTAAAGCCGATTTACCAGACATATTAGGGCCGGTCACCATGATGATTTGTTCGTGTTGGCTGTCAAGATGCACATCGTTGGCAATGTACGGTTCCCCTTGAGGCAGCTGTTTTTCAATCACGGGATGCCTTCCTGCATGAATGGTCAATGCATCACTTTCCACTACGACGGGCCGTTTGTAGTTATTTTCGTGTGCGACGGTTGAAAAAGATAGCAAACAGTCAAGCTGCGCAACCAGGTTGGCATCTTGCTGAATGTGCAATACATACTCACACAATTCAGTGGCTAATTCCTGAAAGATACGTGCTTCCAGCTGAGCAATTTTTTCTTCAGCTCCCAGTATCTTTTCCTCGTATGCCTTCAATTCCTGGGTAATGTATCGTTCTGCATTGACGAGTGTCTGTTTACGGATCCATTCTTCAGGAACCTTGTCTTTTTGTGAATTGCGCACTTCGATGTAGTAACCGAAGACATTGTTGAAACTGATTTTCAGACTGCTGATGCCCGTCCGTTCGGCTTCCCGTTCTTGAATGGCTAGGAGGTATTCCTTACCCGAAGTGGATAATTTTCTGAGTTCATCCAATTCCGCACAAACACCCTCTTTTACCACCTCACCCCTATTTAGAGCAATGGGAGGCATTTCAACTATGGTTTGCTGGATACGCTCTTTTATTTCCGTACAGGGATTCATGGCTTCCACCAAAATCCTGAGCGCTTGATAACCTGCATTGTCATACGCATGGATAATCGCATCTTCTTTCGCACCTTCTTCCATCATGCCGGATATACAGATACGCCTGATGTTCTCTACCGCCGTCAATGAATGTTTCAAGTATACCATTTCCCGTGGAGACACACGTCCCACGGCTATCTTTGAGGCTATACGTTCCAGATCACCTATTTGACCGATTGTTTTGCTCAACTGCTCACGCAACAAGAGTTGGTTGTAGAGATATTCCGTCACATCTTGCCGGGTTCGTATGGTTTCCACCTGTTTCAGGGGAAACAACAACCAGCGGCGCATCAACCGTCCACCCATGGCACTTTGAGTACGGTCTATGACGGACAGCAGACTTTTTCCGCCTTCATTCATGGCGTCACACAATTCCAGATTTCGTATGGTGTACCGATCTAAGCGCACAAACCGTTCTTCGTCCAAACGAGACAAAGAAAAGATGTGACCGATTTGTGTGTGCTCGGTCATATCCATATAGTACAACAAACTGCCCGAGGCGATAATGGCCAGGGGCATATCCTGAATACCAAAGCCTTTCAGATTTTTTGTTTTAAAGTGCTTCAATAAACGGGTTTGAGCAGAATCGTCGGTATAAACCCAATCGTCCATCTCAAAACGAGCACCCGTGAAATGGAGGTTTTCCTGCACCAGGCTTCGTTTATTTCTCTCATACAGCAACTCTTTGGGCGAAAAGGTATTCAGAAGTTTATCCACGTATTCCAACGTACCTTCTGCTGTATAAAATTCACCGGTCGATATGTCAAGAAAAGCTACTCCCGCCCTTCCCTTTTCTACGTGGATGCCGGCTAAAAAATTGTTTTCTTTTTGATTTAGGATGTGTTCATTGGTCGAAACGCCAGGAGTAACCAATTCGGTAATGCCTCGCTTAACCAATTTTTTGGTCATTTTTGGATCTTCCAGCTGATCACAAATGGCTACTCGTTTTCCGGCCCTAACCAATTTAGGTAGAAAATTATCCAATGCATGAAAGGGAAAGCCGGCCATTTCAATAGGACCGGACGCACCATTCGATTTCTTGGTCAGGGCAATGCTGAGAATATCCACAATAGACAAGGCATCTTGTCCGTAGGCTTCATAAAAATCACCAACCCGAAACAATAAAACAGCATCAGGATGCTTGCTTTTCATTTCGAAGTACTGTCTGATCAACGGGGTGTCTTCTGCTGGTCTGTTCAAGGTTCAGTTGCTTTGTTCGACGGCAAATATAACAAAAAGACTGTTGATAACAGGTGAATACTTGTTGACAGCTGTCGGATACATTTTCCTTCATTTATCTGCCAGTATGCGTACATAAAAAGACTTGTCAGCTTTGCAAATTATAAGCCTTGAATCTTCAACTCTTGTTTCAACTTTAATATACGTCCTTATCAACAGGCATTCTATCAACAGGCATTTTCTTACAATACATGAACTATCAACAAAAAAATTTATACTATTGATTGTATGTCTGTTTATAGAACGAATATCTGTTGAATTTTAGTTGATAAAAAACAATGATGGTTGACTATGTTCAAGGTACAACAGTTATCAACACATTCAACAGCCTATTATCTTAATCTCTTTATTTTTTAAAAATCTAAAAAGTAATAAAAAAGAAGTGTTGATGAGTCTATACGATAACTATCCTTACAAATTGGGGATTCCTTTCAATAGGCCAAAAAAATGCCAGATGACAATACCACTGGCAACTGATACATTCAGGGAATGTTTGGTTCCAAACTGAGGTATTTCAACACAAGCATCACAAGTGTCTACTACTGCTTGTTGAACTCCTTTTACTTCATTTCCAACAACAATGGCATATTTTTTTCCGGAATCTAATGACAGATTTTCCAAAGATATACTACTATGGGCTTGTTCAATGGCATAAACAGTATATCCGTCTTTTTTCAATTGAGTGACAGCTGAAAGCGTGTCGTCCACATACATCCAATCCATGGAATATTCCGCTCCCAGAGCTGATTTATGGATTTCAGGATGTGGAGGTGTACCCGTATTTCCGCACAACACAATTTTTTCAATACGGAAAGCATCACAGGTTCTGAAAACAGACCCTACATTGTGAAGGCTTCTTATATTATCAAGAACAACTACCAGCGGAATTTTTTCCGAAGACTTGAAAGCTTGTGCTGACAGTCTGTTCATTTCAGTTATAAGGAGTTTCTTTGGCATAATGAAAAGGACTTGATGCAAAATTAGTAATATTATGTCTATTTTTGTCTACTGATAAAAGGTTAGGTATCATGGATAAGGATCAGATTGTTTCAGAAATAAACAAGCTAAAACGGGAAAAAAAGGCCGTTATCATGGCTCATTATTATCAGGATAATGACATTCAAGACATTGCCGACGTAATTGGCGATAGTTTGGCATTAGCTCAAGAAGCAAACAAGACAGATGCTGATATCATTGTTCTGTGTGGTGTTCATTTTATGGGTGAAACAGCCAAGATTATCTGTCCGGAAAAAAAAGTACTTATTCCCGATGTACAAGCGGGATGTTCGCTGGCCGACAGTTGTCCGGCTTCGGAATTTGAAGCATTTGTCAAAGCACATCAGGACCACACGGTAATCAGTTACGTAAACACCAGTGCAGAAGTAAAGGCGTTGAGCGATATTGTGGTTACATCGACCAATGCAACAGCCATTGTGAACAGTTTTCCACCCGACGAAAAAATCATATTCGGACCGGACAAAAATTTGGGAAACTACATCAATAATCTCACCGGCAGAAACATGTTGTTGTGGAACGGAGCCTGCCATGTCCACGAGCAATTTTCTATAGATAAGATTATAGAGTTAAAGAGCAAATATCCAGCATCCAAATTGATTGCTCATCCTGAATGCAAACAGGTATTGCTCAATATGGCCGATTTCATAGGATCCACTTCTTCATTGATAAAATATGCCAAACGTTCCGATATCAATGAATTTATCGTGGCCACCGAATCGGGCATTTTACACGAAATGCGTCGGTTGTGTCCTGACAAGGTATTTATACCAGCTCCTCCCGAAGATGCCGCTTGTGCTTGTAACGAATGTTCGTTTATGCGGTTGAATACGCTGGAAAAGGTGTTATCTTGTTTGGTAACGGAACAACCAGCCATAGAAATCCCAACAGAACTACAACAAAAGGCGTTGAAACCCATACAACGCATGTTGGAGCTATCTACCATATTACAACTGTAATACAACCGTATATTTAATGGCAACCATCATTGTCTTTGCCACCAATAATGTCCACAAGTTGTCTGAGGTTACAGATATGCTTGGTAATTCTTTTGATGTCAAAAGCCTGAAGGATATTGATTGTTTTGATGTATTACCCGAGGAACAACAGACCCTGGAAGGTAATGCCTTACAAAAAGCCAGGTATGTCTATGATTTATACCATGTAAATTGCTTCGCGGATGATACCGGCCTTGAAGTGGAAGCCCTTGATGGTGAACCAGGTGTCTATTCTGCCAGGTATGCAGGAGAGGCGTGCATTGCAGCAAACAACATGGACAAGTTGTTGGAAAAACTCAAGGGAATCACAAACCGAAAAGCCAGATTCAGAACCGTGATTGCTTTGATTCTTGACGGAAAAGAATACCTGTTCGAAGGTGTTGTCAATGGAACGATACTTACAGCACGAAGGGGCGAAGAAGGGTTTGGTTATGATCCGATTTTTCAACCCGAGGGCTACAGTCAAAGTTTTGGTGAAATGGAATCCATGGTTAAAAACTCAATCAGCCACAGGGCGTTGGCAGTCAGCAACCTGGTAGCATATTTAAAGGAAAAATGATACGAACTCGATTGGCTTTTGTTTTACTGGTCAGTCTGGTTGTCTGTTGCACCCATAGTCTGGCAGGTATTCCAGTTGGTTCCTGGAGGACTCACTTCTCATACAACGATGTATCTCAGGTGGAGTATGCTCCAAACGAAATCTATGCCATTGCCAACGGAAAACTGTTTTCTTTTGATAAGAACGGGCAGATATCCACTCATACAACCTTATCTGGTCTCAATGGGCTTGAAGTTGCATTTATTCATTGGTCGGAAGCCATTCATGGATTACTTGTCTGCTATTCCGATGGAAACATTGATCTGATTCAATCTGGAATCATCAAGAACCTGCCCGATTTTAAAAACAAACCAATGACGGCAGATAAAACGGTATATAGTGTTCGTGTTGTTGGATCTACCGCTTATCTTTCCACCGGAGTGGGGCTACTGGTGGTCAATTTGGTGAAACGAGAAATCAGTGAGCTATACAAGCCCTTGCTCAAAACAGATCCGTATACCATTCAAGAGACGGTGTATGATGCTGTTTCAATGGGGGATTCTCTTTTTCTGGCTACTCCAAAAGGTTTGTATGCGGGGAATATATCGGACAATTTATTGGACCCTTCCATGTGGAAGCCCCTGCCTTTTATAGCTGAAAGTCCCGTAAGTATGGTCAGTTTTAATGACAAGCTGGTTGTTTTGACAGGATTGGGCTCTGTGTATCAACGCACAAATGGAACCTGGGAACTGTTACATGCCGATGCGGCAGCATTCCGCCTTTTAGTGGAACAAGAACGATTGGTCGTATGTAGCCGCGCCGCCGGATCCATCATACATACAGATGGAAATAAACGCTCCCTGCCATATCCCCTGCTCGACATCTCATACAATATGTTGGATTCAACATGCTACGTGGCTTCCGGAAAAAAGGGATTGTTCACGTATGATACATCAAACCGGGCTTATGTCCAACTGGAGTCTGTTGCATTGCCTACAGGCCCCAGTCAATCATCTGCCTGGAGTGGATTGGTCCATGATGGAGATTATTTTGCGGTACCCGGTGGACGTTGGGGTGATCGGTTTAGAAATCCAGGTGATGTGATGCGTTTTGATGGGTCAACATGGTCGGGTCTTTCAAACATAGACTCCATCTCATATAAAACGGGTGTGCCGTTTATGGACATCATGAATCTGGCGATTGACCCCTTTGATTATGGGCATTATTTTTTAACCAGCTGGGGAGAGGGCTTATATGAATTCAAGGATAATCAGTTTCATACCTTGCACAATCAGCATAACAGTCCTTTGATATCTGTTTTACCGGGACCCTTTTGTCGAATTGACGGTGCTGTTTTTGATGACGAAGGGAATCTATGGGTGTTGAATTCAACCTATGGAGTGAATTCGGTTATTTCCGACACCACCATTTGGGTACTTAAGGCCGGTGGTTCCGATTGGAAATCCATGTATTACCCTTCCATGCCCGGAGCACCAACTTGGGGTTCACTGCTTTTCACCTCAATCGATCAAATCTGGTGTAATTCTGTACGAGGTGCTTCTTATGGTTTATTTGTAATTGACCGAGAAGACACACCTTGGAACACAGCCGATGACAGGACTCGATGGTTCAACACCATTACGGATGCAGATGGTACCATAAGCCCCTTTGTCTATACATGTATGGTTGAGGATAAAGCCGGAACGATATGGATTGGGACCAATGAAGGTCCGATATTGGCTACGAATCCATACAGAATCTTTGACTCTGACTACACGTTTACACGCATCAAGATACCCAGAAATGATGGCACGGGTTTGGCTGACTATTTATTGAAAGGCATACGTATAAATGCAATTGCAGTTGACGGCGCCAATAGAAAATGGTTGGGTACGGCTGGAGATGGTCTTTATTTGGTTTCTGAGGACGGGCTGGAAACAATCTATGAGTTCAACACTGAAAACAGCCCCCTACCATCCAACTACATTTTTTCTGTGACGGTACATCCCGAAACAGGTGAGGTTTTTATTGGCACCAATGAAGGGCTGGTCTCTTTTCGTGCTGAGGCAACTGAAGGCGAAGACGATTTTTCTGCGGTTCGTGTATTTCCCAATCCGGTTACACCCGGATATACCGGCATGATAACAGTAACCGGCTTGAAGGAAAAAACTCAGGTAAGAATCGCTGATTTGAGCGGTAATGTGTTGGTGGCGGGAACCTCGCTCGGTGGCCAATTCACGTGGAATGGACGGAATCGTCAGGGGAACCGTGTAGCGAGTGGAGTGTACCTGGTTTTTTGTTCCTCACAGGATGGCGTGGAACACCAGGTATGCAAATTCATGGTGTTGAAATAAGTGACTTGTACAGCGACCGAATGGTTTTTCCAAAAAGGGGATGGACCAAGTCCGGTGCAATTTCCATCATCGGTTGTAACACAAACAGTCTTTCGTGTAAGTGAGGATGAGGCAAGACCAGTTCTGGTGTTTCCACTATCAGATCGTCATAAAGGATGAGGTCAATATCAATAAGTCTGTCCGAATAGCCTTTTTTGCCACTTTTTAGCCTTCCCATTCGTTTTTCTATAGATTGCAGGGCAATCAAACAGTCCTGCGGCAAACGTTCCGTTTTGACAGCGATACAGGCGTTGATGAAGCGGTGGGTGGATAGATAACCCCAAGGTTCAGTTTCCACCATGTTGGAGCGAGACTCGACACTTCCAATCGACTCTTCGATCAACCGGATGGCTTCATTCAACAACGCCATCCGGTCACCCAGGTTGGAACCCAGGCTAAGGTACACAATAGACATGCTACTATCAACGAATCAGCATGGCATCGCCATACATACCGAAACGGTATTTTTCCTTAATGGCTGTTTCGTATGCTTCCATCACAAAATCATAACCGCCAAAGGAAGCGACCATCATCAATAAGGTTGACAAGGGTGCGTGGAAGTTGGAAATCATCGAGGTGGCCACATTGAAGTCATACGGAGGGAAAATGAACTTGTTCGTCCATCCGTCAAAAACCTTCAAATGCCCTGCTGCGCCCACTGAGCTTTCAATAGCCCTCATAACAGTGGTGCCTACGGCACAAATTTGGTTGCCACCATCTTTGGCAGCATTGACTATCCGTACAGCTTCTTCTGAAATGAGCATCTGTTCGGAATCCATTTTATGCTTGGTTAGATCTTCAACATCAATTTCGCGGAAGTTGCCCAGTCCGGCGTGGAGGGTAATGTAAGCAAAGTCAATACCCTTTATTTCCATACGTTTCATCAACTCGCGGCTGAAATGTAGTCCGGCGGCCGGAGCCACAACCGCCCCCTCGTTCGATGCGAAGATGGTTTGGAAGCGATCTTCATCTTCTGGTTCCACTGTACGTTTGATGCTCTTAGGAAGGGGCGTTTCTCCAAGTGCGAAGAGGGCATTTTTAAAGTCTTCATGGCTACCGTCGTACAAGAATCGAAGGGTGCGCCCGCGGGATGTTGTGTTGTCAATCACTTCAGCCACCATGGACTCGTCTTCTCCAAAATACAATTTATTGCCGATACGGATTTTTCGGGCAGGATCGACCAATACATCCCATAAACGAAATTCTTCATTCAGTTCACGCAACAGAAAAACTTCAATCTGAGCTCCTGTTTTTTCTTTATTTCCATATAATCTGGCCGGAAATACACGTGTATCATTGAAGATGAACACATCCTTCTCATTATAATAGGAAGGAATCTCTTTGAATACATGGTGTTCAATGGTGCCCTTTGAACGGTCCAATACCATGAGTCTTGATTCATCCCTATTGGTTGTCGGATACTGTGCAATCAATTCATCGGGAAGTTTGAACTTGAATTTTGAAAGCTTCATATGGTTTGATTATTAGTTGTCTGAATGTTATCCATAATTAGGGAATCCAGCCAGTCTTGAAAAGACTCCATGCTGAAACACTCCTCAAGACGCACATCGCCTATTCGCGTACGACATAAGCCGGTCAAGTGCGCCCCGCAACCAAGAGCATCGCCGATGTCCCTGGCCAAGGCTCTGATGTAGGTTCCTTTGCTGCAAACAACCCGTAAGGTCAGTACCGGTAAATCGCAGCGAACCAATTCCAACTCATCAATCACCAAAATCTTTGGTTTGAGTTCTACATCCTTTCCTTTTCTAGCCAATTCATAAGCTCTTTTTCCATCAACCTTACAGGCTGAAAAAGAAGGTGGTACTTGTTCAATTCGTCCTAAAAACCGTGGTAGAACGTTTTCTACCATTTCTCTTGTCACGTGACTGTAATCAAACCGCTGATCAATGGGTTTTTCCAGGTCGTGTGAAGAGGTTGTTGCCCCAATTTCG
This sequence comes from uncultured Bacteroidales bacterium, assembly GCA_964411555.1. Lineage (GTDB taxonomy): Bacteria > Bacteroidota > Bacteroidia > Bacteroidales > UBA1402 > UBA8389. The sequence continues at coordinate 99,018 of CAYPLF010000001.1, forward strand.
AGCGTGGCTACATATTCTTTGGTTTGATGTTGAAACGAATCAATCTGTTTGGTGGCCTTCCCCGTACATAAAATCATGACTCCTGTGGCCAAGGGATCCAATGTGCCGGCATGTCCAACTTTCAGTTTCTTAACTCCCAGTTTTTTGCACAGTAGGTACCTCACTTTTGCGACAAGCTGAAACGATGTCCACGTTAAAGGTTTATTGATGTGCAATATTGCTCCTTCTATAAAATCCATTTGTTGTTGTTATGACAGAAATGCCGACCTGCTGTGAGGCTCTTCCTGTCATGATTCAAATTAATGAGAATACCACTGTCGAGATTCCCAACAGGCCGCAGTAGAGGGCAAACCATATCAGTTTGCCTTTTTGAACCAGTGATAGCATCCATTTACAGGCTATACTACCTGAAACAAAGGCCGCCAGAAATGCAACCACAAGCGATGTGGCTGGTATGCTGGACGAGTTGGCCATATCTCCGCTGATCAATTCCAGGAATGCTTCACCCATTATGGGAATAATCACCATTAGAAAGGAAAACCTGGCAACATGTTCCTTTTTGTTGCCCAACAGCAAACCTGTGGCAATCGTTGTTCCTGAACGTGAAAGTCCTGGTAAGACCGCAATAGCTTGAGAAATCCCGATGATGAAAGCATTCCACCAACTAATCGTTTCTCGCTGTCTGGGTTTGGCCACGTAGGAAAATGTAAGCAACAGAGCGGTAACCACCAACATGATGCCTACCAGTAAGAGCCCGTTTCCAAACAGTTTTTCCACCGAATCTTTAAAAAATAGACCAACAATCAATACGGGTATCATTGAAATCCCAATCTTCAACAGGTATTTAGTTTCTTCGTTGTAAGTGAAACGAAAAAAACCACGCAGCAACTTGCTGATTTCAGGCCACAGCACAACCAACGTACTGAGTACTGTTGCAGCATGTACCACAACACCGAACATCAGGTTGTCTGCACCGGAGGTACCAAATAAGGCGTTCCCTATTTCAAGATGCCCACTGCTGCTGACGGGAAGATACTCTGTAAAACCTTGTAACAAACCCAAAATCAGGGCCTCAAACCAATTCATTCGATCGTCTTCTTTTTATACAGGATACCAAAGATGGTAAACAAGAAGCCGACCAATGAAATACCGGGTCCCAGTACAATACGCCTGAAGCTGAAGATATCAGGATTGTAAGCCGTTTCAAGAGAAGGTTTACCTGTCATGAGAATAAAACCAAGCACAACCAGCATGAAACCCACCAGAATGAGCATTAAATTCTGTTTATCTAGCGCAAGGTGATTGTATTTTTCTTCTTTTTCCATAGTGTAGGTTGTCTGAAGTGTTTAAACGTAATATAAGTCGTTTGTGTTCATGTTTAAGTAGCGATTTACCGCCAACCAGGTTGCTGTTGCCATGATAATCAATCCGAAAACCAAAATAATCAGGAAAATGAGTACCATCAGACCGGGATTCAACAACGTAAGCGAGCCGGGTATCTGTTTGTCCAGGTAGAACAGCGAACCGTATAAATACCCCATGGATAGGAATGAAGCAATAACGGCGCTTACCAGGTTTTGCAGGATAAAGGGTTTGAGGATAAATCCTTTATCGGCTCCCACCAACTGCATGGTTCGAATAAGGAATCGTTTGGAGTAGATGAGCAATCTTACCGTATTCCGAATCAAAGAATAGGAAATCAATGTCAGGATGGTTGCCAAAATAAATAGGATAATGCTGATACGGCGTACATTTTCATTCACCATATGAACAAGATCCTTGCGGTAAATGACATCCTCAACATTTTTAAACCGTTTCAAATATTGCTCTGCCACTTCCAAGCTATCGGCGTTCGCGTAATCAGCGTTTAGATACACCTCAAACGAGGCCAGCGCAGGATTTGACCCCAACAAATCTTCGGGGTTGTCACCTAATTCTTCAATCAACTCTTTGAGAGCCGTTTCTTTGTCGATGTAAGTGACCGACCTGGCCCAAGGCATCGCTTCCAGCTTTTGTTGAAACATCTTGGCATCGGGTAATCTCAATCCATCATCGACAACCACCGACATACATACATTTTCCCTTACATAATCAGACAGGCTCTTTGCCAGGAAACCCAATGTCAGCATGATGCCTAACAGAAAGAGAACCAGACTGATGCTTATCGTGGACGTAAAACGGGAATTGAAAACCCTGACTGCATTGACCGACTTTTGCTTTTGCTTCATGTACATGAACGGATTTTGACAAACAGACTACCCCCAAAATTGCCGCAAAAGTGCGAAAAATATCCGGATTTGCCGTATATTTTAATGAATAAAACGTGTTTTTTTATTTTTTAAACAAGTTCGCCCAGTAGGGTTGCTGAAGTATGGCTGATGATTCGCACCTGTACCAGGTCGCCCTTCCGTTTATCTCCTTTTGGAAAGACCACCATCTTGTTCTGTTGAGTCCTGCCGCAGAGCTGATCCCTGGAACGTTTTGAATAACCTTCGCACAAAACCTCAAAGACTTTTCCCACATCCCTGGCATTGCTTTCCGCCGAAAGCTCGTTTTGCAGGGCAATCAATTCGTTCAACCGTTCAATCTTCACCCGTTCGGGCACGTTGTCTTCCAGATTCTTGGCGGCATAGGTTCCCGGACGTTCCGAATACTTGAATAAAAAGGCTGCATCAAATCCTACCTTCCGCATCAAGGAAAGCGTGGCTTCATGATCTTCCGGTGTTTCATCATGAAATCCGCTGAACAAATCAGTCGAAATCCCGCAATCAGGCATGATGCGTCTAATGGAGGCAATACGGTCCAGGTACCACTCCCTGTCGTAACGCCGGTTCATCAGTTTCAGTATTTTTGAACTTCCAGATTGGGCCGGAAGATGAACGTGACGGCAAATGTTTGCATGGGAAGCCATGGTTGTAAGGACGTCATCGCTCATATCTTTCGGGTGTGAGGTGGAAAACCGGATTCTCATATCGGGAGCAGCCAGGGCAACTTGTGCCAGCAGTCCTGCAAAATCCACCGTTTGATCCGATTCAGTCTGAAACCGATAGGAATTCACGTTCTGACCCAACAGGGTGACTTCTTTAAATCCCTTTTGCCTTAAATTGTCCAGTTCATTCAGGATGCTCTGGGGGTCACGGCTACGTTCCCTTCCTCTGGTATAAGGAACAATGCAATAGGTGCAAAAATTGTTACACCCTCTCATGATGGATATGAAACTGCTGATGCCGCGTGTACCAATCGGAGACGGAATCACGTCCTTGTATGTTTCCGTGGTGGACAACTCGATGTTGATGGCCTTTTCACCCTGCTGGACGGCTCCGATCAGATTGGGCAGGTCAAGGTAAGCATCCGGTCCGGCAACCAGATCCACCTGTTGTTCTTCAAGCAGGTTCTCCTTTACGCGTTCAGCCATGCAACCCAGAATGCCGATGATGATTTTTTTCCCTTTTTTGCGAAGTGATTGATAATGCTGAATTCTCGATAAAACGCGTTGTTCGGCATTGTCGCGAATGGAACAGGTATTGATGAGTACCAGATCGGCGTCTTCAGCTTTGTTGGTCAAGGTAAAACCATCCATTTCCAGGATGGAAGCCACCACCTCGCTGTCGGCCACGTTCATCTGACAACCGTAGGTCTCAATAAAGACAGTGGATTGGGGAATGATGGTCATTGTGATGCTTAGTTTGAATAGCTGGAAAAACGCGCCATGACGCGGTCCGCATACGTTTTTGATACGGGAATGTCAGGAATGTTTTCCTGATCGATACCCAGGTATATCCCATCTTTGTCTTTTCGGAGAACTTTTACCTTGTCAAAGTTGATCATGACTGAACGGTTGCACCGCACAAGAGCTGTTTTTGAAAGATTTACTTCCATTATTTTCAGAGAGTTCCTTATCATGAAGGAGGAAACTTTTCCCTTGTTCAAGTAGTGGATTTTGACGTAGTTGTCGGCTGCTTCCAACCAAAGCACCTGATCGGCTTGTACAGACAATTTCAGCTCATTTTTTTCATCAAAAAAGTTGATCATGTTCTTTATGGATGGATCTGTTCCGGGTTCATCATTGCTCATCTTTTCCAATTTACCGGCATTGTCTTTCCAGGCGAAATACAGCCAAATGGTTGAATAGGGAAGCAGTAGGATAAGACCGGTGTTCAAGGCGGATTCCCGCAGCATTTCATTAAAGGCTCTCAGGTCATTGAGAAAGAGTTTCTCAAACAACGCGTAGAAGAGAGACATGGCGATGATTTCTCCCAAAATCCAAACGATATAATGCCACAGCAGGATAGGGGATTTCTTGGCATGGTAGTACAGGATGATTCGACTGACAACCACAACCAATACACCGGTAAGAATAATCAGGCTGGTATAGACAAAATACTTCAAGTCTGATACAGGATACCATTCCTGTGAACCGAACGGTTTGTAGATATTGATAAAGGCCAATGCAAACACTGCCGTATAAATGATCAGGCGAACAATGTTGCCCTTTTCGTACAAATATTCGGGTATTTTCTGGTTCATGGAGTTGTATATCGGCCTTAATCCGGAACGCAAAAATAGCGCATATTAACAGTAAAATCAATTTCTTTGCCATTCTTTTTACCCGTAAGGGTTTATCGCTTGCTTTTAATAATCAGAGTCGCTACATTTGGGAAAAATAGCAGGATGGACTTAGGTGATTGGGTATTTTTGGGGATGGTGGCCATTTCCGGCATTGCTTCCATTTCAAAGATGGGGAAAAAGAAGGCCGCTCAACAATCGTCTCAGCAACAGACCTTGGGTGAAGATACGAAATCGGATGCAGACGACTGGTTGAAAAATATCTTACGTGAAACAACAAAAGGGTTGGTTGACGCTGACGATTTCTTACCCAAAAATGATCCAAAGCCCTCGGTTCATCGACCGGAGTTAGAAAAGTCTCAACCCTCCAATGGCGCTTATCCCAAAAACAAGGTAGATGCAAGCCGGCGCAATGCAAACGCTGAACAGTATCGTCGCAGCAACCAGAGTTTGGAAAGCACTTCGAGGCCTTTAGTAAGTTTGGAGGATACCAAGGTGGTGGAAGGCAAGGTGAGCCACACCGGACTGCATGGTTCAATGCCGTCTTCAATCATCGATTCAGTAGATCAATCCCCGCTTGATCCGGCGGATGACTTTAAAGATTCGGATGAGGTAAGGAAGGCCATTATTTATGGCGAAATCATGCGTACGAAGTTTTGATTCAACAGGCAAATCGCACGGATTTGTTTATGTTATTCGTTTGTTTTTTTGTACTTTTGCGGTGCAAAAAAAACAAGCATATGTCCTATCGCATTATTTCTGCTGAAGAAGCAGCCTCATTTGTCAAAAACGGTGACCTTGTAGGTTTTAGTGGTTTTACACCAGCCGGTTGTCCCAAAGTAGTATCCAAGGCTATAGCCGCGAAGGCTGTCGTTGAACACGAAGCCGGTCGTGAGTTCAAAATAGGAATGTTCACCGGTGCTTCTACCGGTGATTCACTGGATGGAGAACTGGCACGGGCCAATGCAGTCAAGTTCCGTACTCCCTATCAATCGAACAAAGATTTGCGTGGAAACTTGAACTCCGGTAAAGCCGAATATTTTGACATGCACCTGTCCACCATTTCACAGGAACTTCGTTATGGTTTTCTGGGCAAAGTGAATGTTGCCATTTTGGAAGTTGCAGATTATTCAGAAAACGGAGAGCTGCTACTTACATCAGGGGTGGGCATTTCTCCTACGATAGCACATTTAGCCGACATCATCATTCTGGAGCACAATACCCTTCACCCGAAGTTCATCAAAGGCCTTCATGATATTTATGAACCTTTGGATCCTCCTTATCGTCGGGAAATTGGCGTATATACACCTTCCGATCGCATCGGTAGTCCATTATTGAAAGTTGATCCTTCCAAAGTTGTAGGTGTGGTTGAGACCAAACTGCCTGACCAAGTGTCAGGTTTTACTCCTGCTGACGAAGTTACCACTACGGTTGGAAACCGCGTTGCCGAATTTTTGGTAGGAGAAATGAAAGCAGGTCGCATACCGGCCAGTTTCCTACCCATCCAATCGGGTGTAGGTAATATTGCCAATGCAGTATTGGGCGCTTTGGGTTCCAATCCGGGCATTCCTCCCTTTATGATGTACACCGAGGTAATTCAAGATGCAGTGATTGAACTGATGCGAAACGGTGATGTCAAATTTGCAAGCGGATGTTCACTGACCATCTCTCCCGATATATTACAGTCTGTCTACAAGGATTGGGATTTCTTCAAGGACAAATTGGTGCTCAGACCACAGGAGATTTCAAACAGTCCCGAAGTGGCCCGTCGCATGGGTTTGATTACCATCAACACCGCTCTTGAGGCTGATATTTTCGGTAATGTGAACTCCACGCACGTATTGGGAACAAAGATGATGAACGGTATCGGAGGCTCAGGCGACTTTACGCGCAACGCTTACCTGTCCATCTTTACTTGTCCTTCTGTGGCAAAAGGTGGTATGATCAGCGCCATTGTGCCTATGGTCTCTCATCAGGACCACAATGAACATTCCGTCAAGGTGCTGATAACTGAACAAGGGGTAGCCGACTTAAGGGCAAAATCACCGGTTCAACGTGCGGAAACAATCATAGAAAATTGTGTTCACCCCGATTACAAGCAATTGATGTGGGATTACCTGAAGCTGAGCAAGAGCGGACATACGCCTCACAGTTTGGCATCGGGACACGCACTTCACCTGGAGTTTATGAAATCGGGCGATATGCGAAACACGAAATTCTAACACTTAACGGTCAACCTATTGGTTTGAGCCATGCTTTCGAAAAAACACGTGTTCCTAATTGGGTTTATGGGATCCGGAAAGACCACCATCGGACGGATGCTTTCGACAGCGACAAACCTGCCATTTGTCGATCTTGACCAAACAATAGAAAGCAAACATGGCAAAACCGTTTCAGCTATTTTTGATGCAGTGGGAGAGGCCGCCTTTCGTGAAATGGAACGGCGTGCCCTGCTCGACTGCGAAAAAGAAACGGCTGGTATTATTTCTACCGGCGGTGGTATTCCTTGCTACTTTGACAATATGGACGTGATGAAGCAGATGGGGATCACAATTTATTTGAAGGCTTCACCACATGAACTGGCAATACGATTGAGTAATACTGCTGTTTCTCGCCCCTTGCTAAAAGGCGTGGATTATCAGCACCTACCTGCGCATATTGAAGCGATGTTATCGAAACGGGAACCGTTCTACCGGATGGCAGATCAAGTGCTTGAGACAGACGGGCTGTCTGATGAAGCCGTCTTGCAGCGTTGTTTGGAACTAATTCAGGTTGCCAGAGAACAATAGTCTACCCTTCACATCCAAGAAGATTTATCCAAGCTACGGTATTGAATGGCCTCAGCCACATGTTCCGCATGAATGGTCGAACAGTCAGCCAAATCAGCTATGGTTCTGGCCAGTTTGAGAATCCGATCGTAAGCTCTGGCCGAGAAACGCAGTCGGCGCATCGCTTCTTGCAGGAGTAACGCGCTTTGCCTGTCAAGTGAAGCAAACTGTTGAACTTGTCTGGGAATCATCATGGCGTTGCAATGGGTGCCATCAACACCAGCAAACCGCTTTTCCTGATAATTTCTTGCCATCACGACGCGTTCCTGTATGCTTTTACTTGACTCACCCGCGTGTAACGTTCCGATTTTTTCAACCGATACCGGAGTAATTTCAAGTTGGACATCAATACGGTCCAAAAGGGGTCCAGATAACTTGTTCATGTACTGTCGAATGTGTCCGGGAGTACAGACACAAGGCTGATTCGGATCATTAAAGTGTCCACAGGGGCATGGATTCATTGAAGCAACCAACATGAAGTTTGCCGGATAAGCAACACTGTACTGCGCTCTGGAAATATGGATGATTCTGTCTTCAAGCGGTTGCCTCAATGATTCAAGCACGCTACGATTGAATTCAGGCAATTCGTCCAGAAATAAAACGCCATTATGTGCAAGTGAAATTTCTCCCGGTTGTGGTTTGGACCCTCCACCAATCAAGGCAATATTGCTGGTGCTGTGATGGGGAGAACGGAAAGGTCTGATGCAGACAAGTCCGCCGGTTGACATGGTTTTGCCTGCAACGGAATGGATCACGGTTGTTTCCAACATTTCTCGTTGGCTCATGGGAGGAAGAATGGAAGGTATACGTTTTGCCATCATGGTTTTTCCGGCTCCCGGTGGGCCTAACAACAACACATTGTGACCACCGGCACATGCCACTTCGATGGCCCTGATTTCGGCCTCCATGCCTTTTACGTCACCAAAATCCAGGTATGAAGAATCGAAATGGGTAACATTCATCGATTCATTCCGTTGCACAGCTGCTACATTCTCACCTTTCAGTAAATCAATAACTTGCTTCAAATGGTTAACGCCATACACCTTCAATCCTTCTACAACAGCAGCCTCTTGACCATTTGCTTGTGGTAAAACCAATCGCTCCATGCCCATACCTTTGGCCAATAAAGCGACAGGCAATCCGCCTTTGATGGGACGAAGCGAACCATCAAGAGATAGCTCACCCAAGAACAAGGTTAAATCCAGCGAAGCCGGATCTATGTATCCTCCTGCAGCCATGATGCCCATTGCCAAGGGCAAATCATACAGACTGCCCTCTTTTTTCATATCAGCTGGAGCCATGTTGATGGTAATCTGATGTCTGGGTAAGTCCATCCCGTTGTTACGTAAGGCTGAGACAATGCGTTCGTGACTTTCGCGAACGGCATTGTCGGGAAGACCGACCAAGGTGAAGCGTATGCCCCTTGACAGTTCAACTTCTATTCGTACAGGCTTTGCTTCAATTCCAATGATAGCAGCACTGGTTACTTGTACCAACATGTTTTTTGTTGGCAAAATAAACATAAAATAAATAAAAAGAAAATAAAAGGTAAATAATTTACCACTCGGTCAATCCCTGAAGCAATCGTTCAGCCAAGCGGCATTTTTTTGCGTCACCCTCAAGTAAGGAGAGTAGTTCCTCCGTGTTTGGATCATAATCCTGATAGAAGAAATCCTGTATCAGTACAACACTGGCTACAGAAGTTGGGTGTTCAAGGATGAATTCTTTTGCCTTTCGTTTAAGAATAAGATTGATTTCAGCTAGACGCATTTCGATGGATTGACCGTCGTTTATATACCGCCCCTCGATGATTTGTTGGCGCTCCAGGTAAAGGAGGCTGATATCTTTTTTGAATCGGGTCAGATCATTGTTTACGGCCCCACCACGTACCGTCAACAAATCAATGCGCTCTATATTGCCTATAACCTGTATAACATCACCCTCTTTGGCAAACAAGGTGGTCCAATCTTTTGAATCTGGGAAAAAGAGGGTAACAGGATTGACTTCGTTGGTTCCAGGAATGGAAAACTTGAATTTTCCTGATTCTGTCGAATAAATGGAATCGTAAGCAATAGTATGATCGTCAATGTAATACGAAAGCAGAATCATTGTTCGACCCAAATGATGAATCTGCCCATCCACCTTTATCTGACGAGACTCTGTCAATGAGCAGGAACTCATTAAGACTAGACAGAGCGCAACGGTAAACGTGGTTTTTAAAGGCATAGCATATGTTAATATGTGTCAGAAATACAAAAAATAGTTTAATTACACAACGGCTTTACACATTGAGCACCTTGTCTTAGACTGATAGACCATGAAAAAGTTAACTCTAAGCAATAGACATAACTAAAATTATGATATTTAAATAATACTAAAGTGTGTTTAAAAAGATGTAGATAAAAAAAGAGAGCGCTCGGCTTGTGCCCGGCGCTCTCTTAGTGGAGTTATGAACGAATGAAAATTACAATTGAGGTCCTGAAGGAATCAAGGCAATAGCGGCATCGTTGTCGCAGTATTGCTTGAAGTTCTCAATGTACATACCCGCCAGTTTTTTGGCTTTAGTTTCCCATTCGGCAACATCGGAGTACGTGCTGCGTGGATCGAGAATGTCGGAGACACCTTCCAGTTTGACAGGAACGGTCAGGTTCATGATGGGAATGTGCTTGGTTTGGGCTTTTTCAATGGAACCATCGATGATGGCATCGATGATGGCGCGAGTGTCCTTGAGCGACATACGCTTGCCTGTACCATTCCAACCGGTATTTACCAGATAAGCTTTGGCGTTGTTTTCTTTCATCTTCTTGACCAAGGTGCTGGCATACATTGTAGGATGCAAGGTCAGGAAGGCTTCACCGAAAGCAGGTGAGAAAGAAGGAACGGGTTCAGTGATACCACGTTCGGTACCGGCCAACTTGGAAGTAAAGCCGCAGAGGAAGTGGTATTGAGCCTGGTTTTCATCGAGGATGGAAACGGGAGGCAATACGCCGAATGCATCAGCTGACAAGTAGATAATTTTGTTGGCATGACCGGCGCGTGAAGGCAACACAATCTTGCTGATGTGGTAGATGGGGTAGGAAACGCGGGTGTTTTCCGTTACTGAACCATCTGAGTAGTCAATGTTACCGTTATCGTCAACCGTAACGTTTTCGAGCAGCGCGTCACGCTTGATGGCACGCCAGATGTCCGGTTCTTTGTCTTCAGCCAGGTCGATCACCTTGGCATAGCAACCTCCTTCGTAGTTGAATACGCCGTGGTCGTCCCAGCCGTGTTCGTCATCACCAATCAAAAAACGTTTCGGGTCAGCAGACAAGGTGGTTTTCCCGGTTCCGGAAAGACCGAAGAAAACGGCTACGTCACCATCCGTACCTACATTGGCGGAGCAGTGCATGGAAGCAATACCGCGTTGGGGCAGGTAATAGTTCATCAATGCAAAGATGCCTTTCTTCATTTCACCACCGTACCAGGTTCCACCAATAACCTGCATATGGGTAGTCAGGTTGAATAAGGTGAAGTTTTCAGAATTCAAACCTTGTTCTTTCCAGTTCGGGTTGGTGGTCTTTGAGCCATTCAGGCAAACAAAATCGGGCTCTCCGTAATTGGCCAATTCATAGTGTGAAGGACGGATAAACATGTTGGTCACGAAATGAGCCTGCCAGGCAACTTCCATGATGAAACGCACTTTCATGCGGGTATCTTCATTGGTACCGCAGAAGGTATCAACAACGTAGATCTTTTTAGATGACGACAATTGTTTGGTTACCAAATTCTTGCAGTGTTCAAACACTTCAGGAGTGGTTGGTCTGTTAATGGTACCGTCCCACCACAATGTTTTTTCGGTGCTGGCATCTTTGACAAAGTATTTGTCTTTGGGTGAACGACCGGTGAATTTGCCGGTGTAAACAGCTGTTGCACCACTCTTGGTCAAGTTTGCTTTTTCAAAACCTTGGTTTGCAGGATTCATTTCATCCTGAAACAATACTTCATAGGAAGGATTGTGTACAACTTCGAAGTCTCCCGCGATGCCGTACTTGCTCAAATCTAATTGCGCCATTGTGAGTAAAATTGATTTTATTTAACTGATTTAACTAATCCTCTGTACATTGAAAACCTTCTATTCCAAGGGACAAAAATACGAAAAAAAACCATATAACCCCCAATAATTAAAGAAATTTTTCTTTATTTGACAAATTAACACTTTTTTGCATGTTTACGTAAGTAAATATCCGGTTTTGATGTAAAACAGGCACTTTTTGTATCTTTGATGACAAACTAAGCAAAAAAAGGTATGACCATCATTGATTTTTCCGATAGTCATTCACTGATGAACCAATACCTCCTGGAGGTTAGAGAGGTGAGCCTCCAACAAGACAGTATGCGCTTTCGGCGCAATTTGGAACGAATCGGTGAAATCATGGCCTATGAAATAAGCAAGACATTGGTATATTCTTCAAAAGAAGTGACAACTCCCCTCGGCACGTCACGGGTGGATACTATTGACGATAGCATTGTTTTATCTACTGTCCTTAGGGCCGGCCTTCCTTTTCATCAGGGTTTTCTGAATTACTTCGATCAGGCGGAAAACGCCTTTGTCTCAGCCTACAGAAAGTACGAAGATTTACACTCGTTTGACGTTCAAGTGGAATACATTGCCTCTCCTACGCTAGAAGGGAAAACGCTGATTCTCGTAGACCCCATGTTGGCCACCGGTTTATCACTCGAGCTAGCGTATAAGGCACTATTATCTAGGGGAAAACCTGCGCATGTCCATGTGGCATCCATTATTGCCAGCAGACAAGGTATAAACTATTTGTCAAAGCAAATGCCGGAGATTGACATGCTGTGGTGTGGAGCCATCGACCCTGATTTGGATGCACATTCTTACATTGTTCCGGGATTGGGAGATGCAGGTGATTTGGCTTTTGGGGAAAAGCTCTGAGATTGTGCAAGCGAGTAGCAAATACGGAAAATTTTCTTTATTTGATAAAAAATGGGAGAATTATACTTATTTTAGCAAAAAAACAATAGCACTTCCATACGAATGGTACCTGTACAAACGATTAAAAAAGGATTGGACATCAAGCTGAAAGGAAAGGCAGCTTGGGAAACCACGACGGTAGGATGCATGGAAACATGGTCGATGGCCCCTGCTGATTACCACGGGTTGACACCCAAGGTGGTTGTCAAGGAAGGGGATGTCGTGTTGGCGGGTTCTCCCTTGATGGTGGACAAACAACAGTCCGATATCAAGTATGTCTCGGCTGTCAGTGGAACGGTTGCAGCTGTAGTCAGGGGCGAAAAACGCAGCTTGCTCAACATCCTGGTCAAACCAGACATGAAGACCCGTTTTCTGGAGTTCCCGCAAGTAAATCCACTCGAATTATCCCCTGAAGCTGTAAGGGCAAGACTTTGTGAAGCTGGATTATGGCCATACATCAAACAACGCCCGTATGATGTCATTGCCAATCCTGAAAAAACGCCAAGAGCCATTTTTGTGAGTGGATTCGATACGGCACCGTTGGCACCCGATTATACCTATGTATTAAAAGGACAAGGGGTTGATTTACAAACAGGGTTGAATGCCTTGACCCGGCTTACTCCCGGCCTTGTCTTCCTTAGTCTGCCGGAGTCGTGTGATTCAGCCGAATTGAAGGGAGTACAACGTGTGGAAACACGTTTGTTCAAAGGGCCTCATCCCGCCGGACTGGTAGGTGTGCAAATCAACCACATCGCTCCCATCAACAAGGGCGAGGTGGTATGGACCATCAATTTGCTCGACGTGCTGTTTATTGGCCGATTGTTCAACCAGGGAAAGGTTGACATGACACGTCAATTGGCCGTTACCGGACCTGAAGTTATTCGTCCTACCTATGTACGTTGCGTACCAGGAACTCCCATACAGTCTATTGTCGGTGGAAACGTATATAAGGAGATACCCTTGCGTTATGTGAACGGCAACGCCTTGTCTGGCAGTCGCGTGGATGAAAACGGTTACTTGGGTGCGTATGCCACCCAGCTTACAGTTTTGCACGAGGGCACCGATATTCACGAACTGTTTGGCTGGGTTATGCCCAGGTTCAATCTGTTCAGTGCCAGCCGCACCTATTTTTCCTGGCTCACCAAATTCCTGATTCCCAACAAAGCCTATGAACCTGACACCCGCATGCTGGGTGGCGAGCGGGCTCTAATCATGTCGGGTGAATACGACAAGGTGTTTCCCATGGATGTACTGCCCGAGCAGCTGGTCAGAGCCTGTTTGACCAACGATCTTGAGAAAATGGAACAACTTGGAATCTACGAGGTGGCTCCCGAAGACTTTGCCTTGTGTGAATATGTTTGTACCTCCAAAATAGAGGTACAACGGGTGATTCGTGAAGCCCTCGACTTATTGAAAAAAGAAAATGGAGATTAACCCTAAACCCGCAGCACGTTGAAAGCGTTACGAAATTTATTGGATAAACTGAAACCCACTTTTTCGGAAGGCGGCAGGTTATCGGCCCTGCATTCGGTCTATGAGGGTTTCGAATCATTCCTTTTTGTGTCCAACCACACATCGAAGTCGGGTTCACACATTCACGACAGCATTGACTCCAAGCGGGTCATGTTTTGGGTCATCCTCGCCCTTGTACCTGCTCTTTTGTTTGGTATGTTCAATACCGGTTACCAGCATTACATGGCCATTGGCTTGATGGAACAAACCTCCTTCTGGCAGGTCTTTGGATGGGGCGCCCTGGCTGTTTTGCCCTACATTGTGGTGTCTTATGTAGTTGGTCTTGGTATTGAATTCATTGCCGCCCAAATCAAGAAGGAGGAAATACAGGAAGGATTTTTGGTGACCGGGATCCTGATTCCTCTTATTCTGCCTATCGGCATTCCTTTGTGGATGGTGGCCCTGGCCACGGCGTTCTCTGTCATTTTTGCCAAGGAAGTATTTGGCGGTACAGGATACAATGTCTTCAACGTAGCCTTGATTACCCGGGCGTTCCTCTTCTTTGCTTATCCTACCAAGATGTCGGGTGATAGCGTTTGGATCAGTTTGAACGAATACTTCGGCTTTGGTAAAGCTGTGCCGGCTGTGGACGGTTTTTCCGGTGCCACGCCCTTGGGGCAGGCAGCCATTTCAACCGGAGACAGCTTGCAACTTGTCAGCCCCTTGGGTGATCCGCTTTCTTTATGGGACATGTTCCTGGGTCTGATTCCAGGCTCCATCGGTGAAACTTCTACGCTTGCCATCTTGATCGGAGCCATATTTTTGATTGCTACCGGTGTGGCCAGTTGGAAAATTATGGTTTCCGTCTTTGCGGGAGGAGCAGCCACCATTCTTGTATTCAACGCTTTTGCCGTAAATGCCTATATGGCTGTGTCCGTGTGGGAGCAGCTTTGTTTAGGCGGTTTTGCATTTGGTGCGGTCTTCATGGCTACCGACCCGGTTACCTCATCCCGTACGGAAACAGGCAAGTGGATATATGGCGCATTAATTGGTGTACTGGCCATGATCTTGCGTGTGCTCAATCCGGCTTATCCGGAAGGCATGATGTTGGCCATCTTATTTATGAATATTTTTGCCAAGTTGATTGATTACTACGTGGTACAACACAACATCAACAAACGGCTCAAACGTGCCACCCTTTCGTCCAACCCTTCCAAAACAACCACCCATGAATAAAAACAGCAATACCTATACGTACATTTACGCTTCGGTCATGGTGGTGTTGGTTGCCGTTGGATTGGCGTTCACAAACGGGCTGTTGAAGGAGAAGCAAGCCAAGAACGCCGAATTGGACAAGATGATGCAAATCCTGCGTTCCGTCAAAGTGGAAGCTACTGCTGAAACGGCCGAAGACAGTTATGCTACCATCATCAAATCGGTTTACCTGGTGAACAACAAGGGGGAAGTGATTGAGAAAGATGCGCGCACCGCATTTTTGGTCGACATGGCCAAAGAGGTGCTCAAACCAATTGACGAAAGACAATTGCCTGTTTATGAGTCATCTGTGGATGGTCAACTCAAATACATTTTACCCGTATATGGCGCTGGTTTATGGGGCCCTATTTGGGGGTATGTCTCATTGAATGATGACAAAAAGACTGTATTTGCAGCTTCATTTTCTCATCAGGGAGAGACTCCCGGTTTGGGAGCTGAAATAAACACAAAGCCTTTTCAACAGCAGTTTGAAGGTAAATCGCTTTTCAGGGAATCCAGGTTTGTTTCCATTGCCGTGCTTAAAACCGGTCAAAAGGATGACAACCGTGACCAGGTGGATGCTATCTCTGGTGGTACCATCACCAGTAAGGGGTTGGAGGCCATGTTACAAGACTGCTTGAGCCTTTACGAGTCCTTTTTGACCAAACAGTAAAAAATCAGTGCATATGAAATTCAATAAAGAGGTATTGATTAAGCCGCTCAACAGAGCCAATCCCGTCACTGTGCTGGTGTTGGGTATATGCTCGGCACTGGCTGTCACAGCACAACTGAAACCGGCCATGGTTATGGGTATATCCGTGGTCATCGTCACTGGTTTTTCTAACTTGATTGTATCCCTGTTGAGAAACGGCATACCCAACCGCATTCGAATCATTGTCCAACTGGTTGTGGTAGCCGCTCTGGTTATCATTGTTGAACAAGTACTCAAAGCCTTTGCCTACGATATGTGGAAGTCATTGTCCGTTTTTCTGGGGTTGATCATCACCAATTGCATTTTGATGGGCCGTTTGGAAGCGTTTGCTCTTGGCAATAAGCCTTTTGACTCTTTCCTTGACGGTATCGGCAACGGTTTGGGTTACGCCATCGTTTTGTGCCTTGTGGCTTTCGTCCGTGAATTGTTTGGTTCAGGGACCTTGTTTGGTATCAAGGTGATTCCTCAAGCATTGTATGATGCAGGATATACCAACAATGGTTTGATGATTTTACCCCCCATGGCCTTGATTGTCGTAGCTTGCATCATTTGGATACAGCGGTCTATTCGAAAGGAATTACAGGAAAAATAAAAACCGCAAAATAGCATCAACTATGGATTTGCTGAATCTGTTTATCAAGTCGGTTTTTATCGACAACATGATATTTGCCTACTTCCTGGGCATGTGTTCGTACCTGGCTGTTTCCAAGACAGTCAAAACGTCCATGGGTCTGGGTATTGCCGTAACCTTTGTTTTGATTATCACGGTGCCGGTGAATTACCTACTCCATACATACATTCTGAAAGAAGGAGCTATGTCTTGGATCAGTCCTCTACTTGGCAGTATGGACTTGAGTTTTTTAAGTTTTATTTTGTTTATTGCCATCATTGCATCCATGGTGCAAATTGTTGAAATGGTCGTTGAAAAGTTTGCTCCAGCATTATATGCTTCATTGGGGATATTCCTACCCTTGATAGCGGTAAACTGTGCAATATTGGGCGCTTCATTGTTTATGCAGCAACGAAACTTCAATTCAGTTGGTGAAGCTTCAGTATATGCCTTCGGTTCAGGTATTGGCTGGTTGTTGGCCATCCTGGGTATGGCTGCTATTAGAGAGCACATCAAGTATTCAAACGTACCAGCCCCTCTACGCGGACTGGGTATCACGTTTATCATAGCCGGATTGATGGGATTGGCCTTTATGGGCTTTATGGGTATTAAACTATAAGACACAGACAATGATTATATTAGCTGTTGACGTGCTCGTCATTCTTTCAGGATTGATAATCTTTCTAACTGTCATGCTTGCCTTGGTCAGCCTTTTGCTGTACATTAAGAAGAAACTGACGCCTTCCGGTGATATCAAACTAATGATCAACGATGAAACAGAAGTGTTGGCTGAACCGGGTAGCACGTTGTTGTCGGCACTAGGCAACAATAAAATCTTTCTACCTTCAGCGTGTGGAGGGGGTGGAACCTGTGGCATGTGCAAGTGTCAGGTTGTGGAAGGTGGCGGCACCATTTTACCTACGGAAACAGGATTTTTTACACGCAAGCAGGTTCAAGAGCATTGGCGCCTGGGATGTCAGGTCAAACTGCGGGAAGACCTGAAAATAAAGATACCGGAAGAAATCCTGGGCATCAAGAAGTGGGAATGCGAAGTGGTATCGAATCACAACGTGGCCTCTTTCATAAAAGAATTTGTAGTAAAGTTACCGGAAGGAGAAACCCTCAACTTCAAATCGGGCAGTTACATCCAAATCGATGTGCCAACGATTGATGTTGATTTCAAAGATATGGATGTGGAAGAACGCTTCAAGCCGGAATGGGACAAGTTTAAGCTGTGGGGTTTGCATATGTCCAATCCTGAACCCACCTACAGGGCCTATTCTATGGCCAATCACCCGGCAGAAGGCAACATCATCATGTTGAACATTCGTATTGCCACTCCTCCGTTCGACCGGGATAAGGGTGACTGGGCCAGTGTGAATCCGGGCATATGTTCCTCTTTTATTTTCTCGCGAAAACCGGGAGACAAGGTGATGATTTCCGGACCGTTCGGCGATTTCCACATATTGGATACCAAACGCGAAATGCTATACATTGGAGGCGGTGCCGGTATGGCGCCTTTACGTTCGCACCTGCTACATTTGTTCCACACCCTAAAGACCACCGACCGGAAGATTTCCTATTGGTATGGTGCACGTTCCAAGAACGAGATTTTCTACGAGGAAGATTTTAGGGCTATAGAACGAGAGTTCCCGAATTTCACGTTCAACATTGCCTTAAGCGAACCCCGACCGGAAGATAACTGGACAGGATATGTGGGTTTTATCCACCAGGTAATTCACGACAATTACTTGGTTACGCATGAAGCACCGGAAGATATTGAGTACTACATGTGCGGTCCCGGCCCTATGGCCAATGCCGTAAAATCCATGCTGGATAATTTGGGCGTACCCAAAGAAATGCTTATGTTTGACGACTTTGGAGCCTAATCAAACTAGTAACGGGTAGCTAAACCGCAGACGTTGCCTTAGCGGCGAAGCTGCAAGGCAAGCGGCTGTGGTTTAGTTGATGTTAGGCCGCGTTTTTAGTCGTAGTGGAATCTGCATTTTGCTATCAGGATTTCATCATCCTTTACCTGATAAATGAGCCGGTGTTCATCATCAATACGAC
>CAYPLF010000002.1:0-86424 GCA_964411555.1 uncultured Bacteroidales bacterium
AAAACATTAACCACTAAAAAATCATTTTAGTGTCCACTTTTTCGGTGTAGTACAACCTGCACAACATCACCAAAAAGAAACAGGAGCTGGTTCAAAACAACATCCAGTTCACGGGTGCCCTCAACGCAGGTTACACCCTAAAATATACGTACAACGATCAAAACAGGCAGCAAGTAACCGAGATTGCCGACACGAGTTACCGCACCACGGGAACGCAAGCAGGCACCCCCGGTCGTCAGGACTTCACCTACGATGCCAACGGCAACCTGTTGAGCATCCACACCACGCGCACGGAGGCTGGTGGTCGTGAGAACCTGGTCAATACGCGGAACCTGTTGTGGGACGAGGAGAACCGCCTGCTGGGCGTGAGCGACAACGGTGTGGTGAGCAACTACTGGTACGATGCCTCGGGTGAACGCGTCATCAAGCAGACGGGTGACGGTGAGGGTGTGCTGGTCAACGGTAGGATGAGCGGTGCCCGCACGGGTACGAACGTCTATTCCATCTACGTGAACCCGTACACGGTGATTGGCAACGGCAAGCAGATGAGCAAGCACTTCTACATCGGCTCGCAGCGCATAGCTTCGCAGCTTTGTAGCTCGCGCAAAACAGGTTCAATTAACAACAACCCCTTGACAAACACCAAGGCCGCCGCCACGGTGGTGAACTATCCCACCAAGTACGCTGACCTGACAAGCAAGGTAAAGACGCGCTACGACTCGCTCTATGTTCCCTATAATGGCACGGAAAATACCGCGTCAGACTTCTGGACATATTTCTACATCTCAGATGAGAAATTCGATCAGTTCTTTTACCACCCCGACCATTTGGGTAGTTCAAGTATAATCACTAATATTACCAGGCAAATAGTACAGCACCTGGAGTACGTGCCGTTCGGTGAAGTGTTTGTAGATGAGCGCATCACAACAAACCATCCCTACGACACGCCCTTCAAATTCAACGCCAAAGAGTTGGACGAAGAAACCGGCCTGTACTACTACGGCGCCCGCTACTACGACCCCCGCACCAGCCTCTGGCTCAGCGTGGATCCGCTGGCAGAGAAATATCCGAATTTTGGTTCCTATGTTTATTGTTACAACAATCCTATTGTATTTATTGACCCGGATGGAAGGCAAGGTGTTGGCGATAAGATAAAACAAACCTATCAGCAAGCAGCAACATGGGCAGCAAACCACCCAGAAGTAACTTCGCGAGTGGATGGTGCTTTGAAATTAGTGAGTGGTGTTGCTGAAGGAGTAGTTGGTTTAGCGGCTTGTTGTACCGGTGTCACGGCAGGCGCAGCAGCAGTTGCTCATGGTTCTGACGTTGGAGGGGCAGGTCTTAATCAGTTAATCTCAGGGCAATTTCAAAGCAGTACAGTAAGTTCTACTTTGCAAAGTGCTGGAGTTCCTTCAAGTGTAGCTAATGCAGTCGACGGTGGAGTTAGCGGTGCTTTGACCGCCGGAGCATCAATAGGACTAATTGGAGCAAAAAGTGTTTCAAATATAAGTTCGTCTTCAGTAAATAATCCTGTTCCACAAACGTTAGCAAGAGTATTACCTGCAGATATCAATAGTTCAACGTTGGGAGCTTCAACCGCAGATGATGTATTTGTGACAGCTGCAAAAGATATAAAGGGACTTAATGCAGGTCAGATAGCAAATAAACTAACAATTCCTCAGAGCAGTAATGGATTTAAAGTAATAACATTTAAAACACCGGTTAATGGACTTAGCACGCCAATTAATAGGTCAAATCCAGGTTTTGTGGGTTTTGGAAAAACAGCAGGTGGAGCAAGAGAATTTACAATACCAAATCAACAAATTCCTTTGGGAGCAAAAACTAGAATAGTAAGATGAAAAAAATAGATTCAAAAGAGAATGAGATTCGTGGAAGTTGGATTATTGTAGGTTCTTCAATTGAAGCCGACCAGAACTGTAAGCGAATTGAATTTTTAAAAGAAAATTATTTAGTTCAGATGTCCGTCTCTATTGATGGCTGGGAAACATTGTATAAAGATCCCACAGATAATAGACTCTGGGAATTATCTTATCCAGAAAGTGAATTGAACGGTGGTGGTTCACCATTGTTGAGAATCATATCGATAGAGGATGCAAGTAAAAAATTTAAGTTTTAATTTTTTTACTTAGCAATTACAAATAGTGTTAATCTATTACCTTCAAAGTCAAATACGAAACAAGCAACCGCACCACGGGAGCCATAACCAAAACCCCCGGTCGTCAGGACTTCACCTACGATGCCAGCGGCAACCTGTTGAGCATCCACACCACGCGCATGGAGGCGGGTGGCCGTGAGAACCTGGTCAATAGGCGTAACCTGTTGTGGGACGAGGAGAACCGCTTGCTGGGTGTGAGCGACAACGGTGTGGTGGGTTCATTGAGGTTTGCCCAATGTGCGTTGCAGTGGAGCCGGGAGGTAGTCTGTGGCGTAGTTGCGAAGAAGGCCGTCAAAAAAACCGAGCAGCGGGAGGCGTTAAAAAATCTCATCTTCGAGGAAGGAACGCAGTGACTGACGCTTTGAGATTTTAGCCGGGAGCGTGAAGGTTTTTAGGCCTTCGAGTCGGAGCGCAGACTACCTCCCGGCGGAACGGAAACACCCTCTTAGTCAGAATGAAGAAAACGTGCGGAACGGAAACAGGATGATGATACGGATTTCTGTTGAAGAGTCGTATATTTGCTGACGACTTTTGAACCAACCTAAATCAATGACCATGAAACTGAACCGCGGATGGATGCTTGCTGTCATCCTGTTGTGCACAACGATGGGTAGCTTTGCCCAGAAACAGAAACCCGACCCCAACTTCTTCATTTACCTGTGTTTCGGACAATCCAACATGGAGGCAGGAGCCAGACCCGAACCACAAGACACAGCCATAGACAACCGCTTCCAGATGCTGGCAACGGTGGACAATCCCCGCATGAACCGCATCAAAGGCAATTGGTATGTGGCCAATCCACCCATCAACCGCCCCGGAAACAACATGGGCCCGGTGGACTTCTTCGGCCGCACCATGGTAGCCAATATGCCAGCCAAGTACCGCGTAGGCGTCATCAACGTATCCGTAGCCGGAGCCAAAATCGAACTGTGGGACAAGGTGAACTACAACACCTATTTATCGGGAGCGGAAAAATGGATGCAGGATATCTGCAAATCGTACGACGGCAATCCCTACCAGCGCTTGATGGAAATGGCCAAAATCGCCCAACAGTACGGAGTAATCAAGGGAATATTGCTGCATCAAGGCGAATCCAACCCCAACGACCAGGAATGGTGCAACAAGGTGAAAGGCATTTACGACAACCTGATGAAAGACCTGAACCTCAATCCGAAAGACGTTCCCTTGTTGGCCGGTGAGTTGAAGACTAAAGAAGAAAACGGCGTATGCTACCCCTTTAATACGGAAGTTCTGGCCAACCTGCCCAAAACCCTGAAGAATTCCTACATCATTTCCTCGCAGGGTGTAAAAGGTTCATCCGACCAATTCCACTTCAACACAGAAGGCATGCGCGAGTTGGGTAGGCGGTACGCCGTCAAGATGCTGGAATTGCAAGGTTTTAAGTACAAGGAGCCCAAGGTTGCGGCAGCTTCATCGGCGAATACGTAAGGGTAGTCAGACGCACTGCGTTACAAGCCGCAAATAACCCCCTTATTTGCGGCTTTTTTTTTGGTTATTCCGAAAAAACGGCGTACTTTTGCAGGCCGATTATTATCAAAAATAGTGTAAGAAATTAATTCTTAGCAGATTATACGGTTCAATGTGTCCTGAACCCATGATAGCGAAGGAATTAGCAGAGTTTTTAAACAACAAAACATTAAGCAGTGGATACTTTAAGTTACAAGACCATTTCTGCAAACAAAGCCACCGTACAAAAAGAGTGGGTTGTGGTTGACGCAACCGACCAGGTACTGGGCCGTTTGGGAACAAAAGTCGCAAAGTTGCTGAGAGGCAAGTACAAGACGAACTTCACCCCGCACGTGGATTGTGGTGACAACGTGATCATCATCAATGCCGACAAAGTGAAATTGACGGGCAACAAGTGGAGTGACCGCATTTATTTAAGCCACACGGGCTATCCCGGTGGACAGCGTGAAACAACTCCTGCCAAGATTCTGGCCAAGGATCCCTTGAAACTTTACAAGAAAGTTATCTTGGGCATGCTTCCTAAAAACAAGTTGAGTGATGCCATCATCGGTAACCTTTACGTGTATGTGGGCAGCGAACATCCGCACGCAGCTCAGGCACCTAAAACCATTGATATAAATTCTCTTAAATAAGCAGTATGGAAGCAGTAAATGCAATAGGAAGAAGAAAAGCAGCGATTGCCCGTGTTTTCGTAACCGAAGGGAATGGCGTCATCACCATCAACAAGCGTACGATTGACAATTATTTTCCCTCAAGCATCCTCCAATACGTGGTAAAACAACCACTGAACAAGTTGGGTGTAGCTGAAAAATACGATATCCGTGTCAACCTGACCGGTGGTGGTTTCAAGGGACAATCAGAAGCCTTGCGTTTGGCCATAGCCCGCGCATTGGTGAAAATCAATCCCGATGACAAATCAGCCCTGCGCTCAGAAGGGTTCATGACCCGCGACGCACGCGTCGTTGAACGTAAGAAACCAGGACGCCCCAAGGCAAGGAAACGGTTCCAGTTCAGCAAGCGTTAATTTTGATACCACTGCTTTTTACGATAAAGAAAGAAGCGTTTAGTATCTAAATGGTCGGGACTTCTGCCAACGGGAGTCGGTAAGAACTACCCGATGATTGAAAACAACAAGAAAGTAAACGAATAAAACAACAAACATGTCTAGAACAAATTTTGATCAACTGTTGGAAGCCGGTGTGCATTTCGGACACCTTAAGAGAAAATGGAACCCTGCCATGGCACCCTACATTTTCATGGAACGCAACGGCATCCACATCATTGACTTACACAAAACAGTGGCCAAGGTAGACGAAGCTGCCGACGCTCTGAAAAGCATAGCCAAAGCCGGAAAGAAAATCCTGTTTGTCGCTACCAAAAAACAAGCCAAGGAAGTCGTAGCCGAACTGGCAACTTCCGTCAACATGCCATACGTGATTGAGCGCTGGCCGGGCGGTATGCTCACCAACTTCCCCACCATCCGCAAGGCCGTGAAGAAGATGACCACCATCGACAAAATGATGACAGACGGAACGTTTACCAACCTGTCAAAGCGCGAACGCCTGCAGGTTTCCCGTCAACGTGCCAAACTGGAAAAGAACCTCGGTTCCATAGCCGACCTGAACCGTCTGCCCTCCGCTTTGTTGGTTGTTGACGTGATGAAGGAACAAATCGCCGTCATGGAAGCTCAACGCCTCGGTATTCCCGTGTTTGCCATGGTCGACACCAATTCCGATCCGAACCCCATTGATTTCCTCATTCCTGCCAACGATGATGCCACCAAATCGGTTGAAGTAATCATCAGCACCCTGTGCGCAGCCATTCAGGAAGGGTTGGAAGAACGTAAGATTGAAAAGGCAGACAGCAACGCCGCTGCAGAAAACGACAACGAAGAAAAAGAAGTTTCCGTGAAGCGTGAACGTCGTGGCAAAGCAAAGAAAGAACTGATTCAAAAAGATGACGCCGAAGCATTGAAGGCAAAGGTGGCATCCAAATACATCAAGGAAGACGAAGAATAATCGTTCTCCTGCACTAAAAGACTCGAATTATGGCAGTAACTATGGCAGATATCTCGAAGCTCCGCACAATGACGGGAGCCGGGATGATGGATTGCAAGAATGCATTGATTGAGGCCAACAACGATATGGAAGCCGCAATTGAAATCATACGTAAGAAAGGACAAGCTGTGGCTGCAAAACGCAGCGACCGCGAAGCCTCAGAAGGATGTGTACTCGCTGGTACCAACGGTGGTTTTGCCGCTGTGCTGGCTCTCAAATGCGAAACCGACTTTGTGGCCAAGAACGCCGATTTCATCGCCTTGACACAATCGATTCTTGATTTGGCGTTGGCTCAAAAGCCAGCCAATCTGGAAGCACTGAAGGCCCTGAAATTGGATGACCGCACCGTTCAGGATAAGATTACCGAAAAAATCGGTGTAACCGGTGAAAAAATGGAGTTGGACTTCTACGAAGTTGTAGAAGGTGCCGCTTCCATTTCCTACATCCACCCGGGCAACAAATTGGCCACTATCGTTTCTTTCAGCAAGGAAATTGAGTATCAAGCCGCTCGTGATGTTGCCATGCAAGTGGCCGCTATGAGCCCTATCTCACTTGACCGCGCATCAGTACCCGCCAAGGTTGTTGAAACCGAATTGGAAATTGGCCGCGATAAAGCCCGTGAAGAAGGCAAGCCCGAAAATATGTTGGACAAAATTGCCCAAGGTCGTCTGAACAAGTTCTACCAGGAATCAACCCTGCTGGAACAAGCCTTTATCAAAGACAGCAAGATGAGCGTTCAACAATACATCACTTCAGTTGACAAAGACTTGAAGGTGGTTGCATTCAAACGCGTTACATTGAATATGGAATAAGTTGATATTCAGTGCTTTGCCACAAAGCGCATCTATATAAAATCACCGGAAGCCTTAGCGGTTTCCGGTGATTTTTTTGTATCCCCTTTTACCGAAAATCCTTTCTTGGTCAGGAATGTAACTACTTTTTCGCGCACATCGCCTTGAATAAGGATTTCATCGTCCTTGGCCGACCCACCGGTGCTACATTGTTTTTTCAGTTCGGAGGCCAGCTGCAGCAATGCCTCGGCGTTTCCCTCAAACCGGCTCACAATGGTGGTGGGCTTTCCGTTTCGTTTTTCGAACCGGATGACCAAGGGATTCTTTTGAAGACCTGAATCAGCCGCAGGTGAAACCGGTGTTGAATCAGGGTGCTGATCGTTAGCAGATGCTGCAGGTTTCAAGTTGCTGAGCGCGTCTTTCCAATCGGAGGGATTCATGTTTAGAAGATGTGTAAACGTGTGACAATGGGTGGTATGTGATTCAGACATGCAAAGTTACACCTTAGCAATTGATTTTTTTTACTATTTTTGTGGAAATTGAACGAGAACCCATTAGATGGAAACCATAAAGACAGTTGATAATGAGCGCATTCCAGAACCTACGTTGCGGAGGCTTCCTTGGTATCTGGCTTATTTAAAACTTGCCTCCGATAAAGGGGAGAATTTTATTTCTTCAACCCAGATTGCCAGAGCCATTGATGTAAGTGCTTCGCAAATTGCCAAAGACCTGTCTCTTGTCAATGTATCCGGTAAGACCCGGGTAGGCTATGATGTGCATGAATTGATTGAAGTATTGGAAGATTTCCTGGGCTTCCGTCATACGCACAAAGCCTTTTTGTTCGGGGTAGGAAGCTTGGGCGGTGCGTTGTTGCACGATAAGGGCTTATCCCAATACGGACTGGAAATTGTGGCGGGTTTTGATGTAAATCTTGCCTTGACCGGGCAATTGATCAATGGGATACCCGTGTATCACATCAACGAGTTCATCCGTATGCAGGAAAAGCTGGGCGTTTCCATCGGTATCTTGACCGTACCGGTGGATAAGGCGCAGGAAGTGGCTGATACGATGGTGAACGGGGGCATTCGAGCCATTTGGAATTTTACTCCGTTTCGTATTCACGTACAGGATGACATTGTGGTACAGAATACCTCAATGTATGCTCACCTGGCATTGATGTTTAATCGGTTGGGAAATCACTGACACGTCGCTGCATGAAAATCATTGCTGTCGGCATGAATTACAGAGAACACCTGAAGGAAATTCAGGCAGCTGTTCCGGTTGAGCCTGTTATCTTTTGCAAACC
This sequence comes from uncultured Bacteroidales bacterium, assembly GCA_964411555.1. Taxonomy (GTDB): domain Bacteria; phylum Bacteroidota; class Bacteroidia; order Bacteroidales; family UBA1402; genus UBA8389. The sequence goes on from CAYPLF010000002.1 coordinate 7,819, forward strand.
CGACTCTTCGTTGATGGAAGCAACTGAAAAGCGGCCTATGTCGAACATGCCCTTTTTCTTGCCCGACTTTTCTTCAGATGTACAGTACGAAGTTGAATTGGTGGTGCGCATCAATCGCCTGGGAAAGAGCATAGCTGCCAGGTTTGCCCATCGATATTACCACGAAGTGACAGTAGGTCTGGACTTGACGGCCAGAGACCTACAACAGAAATACCGGAACGAAGGGAATCCCTGGGAATTGTGCAAGGGGTTTGACCAATCGGCGGTTGTCGGCTCGTTCGTTCCACTGGCTGAAATGGGCGATATCACGCGGTTGCCATTCAGTCTGAAGTTGAACGGTGAGACTGTTCAAACAGGAAATACCACAGATATGATTTTCTCCGTCGATACCGTTATTGAATATGTATCGCGTTTTTTTACGCTGAAAACCGGTGACCTGATTTTTACCGGTACTCCTCCTCATGTTGGCCCTTTGGCTGTCAACGATCACCTGGAAGGTTATCTTGCCGAAAGAAAGTTGCTCGATTTGCGGGTGAAATGAGATACTAAAAACAGGGTTATGCCGTTTCAACGGTAATAGGTTATGGATATGAAAGGTTTGGCCACGTTGCTGCTTTGTTTGGCTTGCTCACTGTTTGGGCAGGCTCAGGATGTGCGTACCCTTGAATGGTTCCATACCACCCGTCATTCACCCTCGCTTTCTTTTGTTGATGCTGCCTATAAGGCAAAAGACAGCCTCCCTGTTTACGTAGAAACCTATAAACCAGCGGTTATTGCATCTAACTATTCGGTGCTGGTGACATATCCCATCTATGAGCCGCTCACCAAAGAAGAAGAAGGTGAACTCAAATCATGGCTGAACACCCTGCCGGATACCCTGTCTTATTCATTCTCCGTAGGTTGGGAACGGAAGAAGCCCCTCATCGACTTGGTGGTGAATCCGTTTGTTCGTAAAGGAAAAACGTGTTATAAGTTGGTTTCTTTCAAGTGGTCGATTCAACCCTTGGCTTCACCGTCGTTGCAAAAAAACGCCTCACCCTTGACGTTGCGTGCGTCCGGCAGTCCTGTGACTTCCTCCGTTCTGGCTTCCGGAAAATGGAAAAAGATGAGCGTGACCGAGTCGGGCATCTACAAACTTACATACGATGATGTCGTCAATATGGGGCTGAATCCCGACAATGTACAGGTCTATGGATATGGGGGAAAGTTGCTGGGTGAAAATTTTAGTACAGCCGTATACATCGATGATCTGCCTGAAGTGGCTGTTTGGAAGGTGACAGGCAGTGATGACGTTTTCAACAAGGGTGATTATTTGTTGTTTTATGCACAAGGGCCTGTTTCCTGGTATCAATCCGGCAGTGCCTTTCTGCGTCAATTGAATCCATATTCAAATAAAGCGTACTACTTTGTAGGAGAGCGAGCAGGTGGCTCACGGATTGCCGATACCTATCAGAATACGTTATCGCCTACTCGAACGGTAAATTCTTATACCCATATTGAGCTGCACGAAGAAGAGAGGGTAAACATGAACGAATCGGTTTTTGGTGAAGGTACAGGACGTGAATTGTATGGTGAGGATATGCATGCATCTACTTCTCGTATGTTCGAATTTTCCATTCCTGATGTGGATACAGACCAGTATGCTTCGGTAACGGTTGAAGCGGCCGCTTTTAATACAAGAACCAGTTATGGGTATGTCACGGTGAACAATAACTTGATTACCACCTTGGCTTTTTCTGGTATTCAAGGAGGGCCTGACAACTATAGAAGTGGTACATCTTCAAGAAGAACGGCCGGTTTTATTCCATCATCCGGTGTGCAGAGTGTTAGGTTTGACTTTGAAGGCAATGGCAGTTCTTCAACCCCAAGGGCTTTTTTAAATTATATCATTCTGACTGTCAGAAGGAAACTGACGTATTCGGGAAAACCTTTCCTGTTCAGAGACCCCCAGAGTGTGACAGCAGGAGGAGTGGCACAATTTTCTATACAGAACGCCGATGCGTCCACAGCAGTCTTTGATGTAACTGATCCCCTTTCCATGCGTATGATGAAAGGAAGCTTGAATGGAACGACGTTTACTTTTTCCGCTCCTTCTTCTACGCTTCGGGAATATGCCTGCGTAAACCTGTCGGGGAATATGCCCAAGCCAATCCTTGAGGGGAGTGTACCAAACCAGAACTTGCATGCTTTTCAACCGGATATGGTCATTATTACGCCTGATGCATTCAAGATTCAGGCTCAACGGTTGGCACAGGCTCATCAGGAGTTGGACAATATCAGTGTTTTGGTGGTCACCCCTGAACAGGTATACAACGAGTTTTCTTCCGGAACACCCGATGCTACGGCATACCGTCGCATGATGAAGCATTATTATGACAAAGCAACAACAGAAGAAGCCTTGCCTGATTACTTGTTGTTGTTTGGTGGCGGCGTTTACGACAATAGACTGAATACGGCTGTTTTCAAGGGAAAAGCCAAAAAGAATTGGTTGTTGACCTACCAATCACAGGAATCATTGGATGGAACAGATTCGTATACAACAGATGACTACTTCGGTTTTTTGGATGATACTGAAGGGGCAGATTTTTCATTTGACAAACTGGATATAGGAATAGGGCGTTTTCCCATCAATTCGGAAGAGCAGGCCAAGGCCACTGTGGACAAGACGATACGATACATGAAGAACAACAAACCGGGACCATGGAAAAACCGGGTGCTTTTTATGGCTGATGATGGTGACAACAACTTACACCTGGAACAAGCTGAAGAGTTGGCTTCAACGATTGATAACGCCTATCCTCAGTATATGGTGAACCGCATATACGTGGATGCCTATAAACGTGTGGCGGGAACGACAGGAGTACGTGTGCCCGATGCCAATAAGCAGCTGGATGAATTACTCGATATGGGTTTGCTGTTGCTGAATTACACGGGACATAGTTCCATGACGGAGTGGGCGGAGGAAAAGTTGATGACCCAATCACTTGCCAAATCAATGACTAACGCCTGTTTGCCCTTATGGATTACCGCCTCGTGCGATTATTCGCGCTTTGACACACCCGATGAATCCGGTGGAGAATCGGCGTTTCTCAATCCAACAGGTGGTGCCATCGGTTTGTTTTCCACCTCGCGCATCGTATATGCTGACAAAAATCTGAAACTTAACGATCGTCTTATCAGGGAGATGTTCAAGAAGGGAAATGGTCAGGCGAAAACATTGGGGAATATCATGCGGCAGGCAAAAAGCTCAGATAATATGTTGGGCGATTTGAATAAACTAAATTTTATCCTGCTTGGTGATCCGGCTCTTCGGTTGTCAACACCTGGTTACACAGCAACCATCACCCGTATAAACGATATACCGGTTTCTGCTGTGGTTGACACATTTAAGGCATTGCAACTGGTTACCATGGAAGGAGAAATACTCAACGAGGAGGGCACTTTGGCGAATGACTTCAATGGAGTGATTTCTCCAACGGTACTCGATGCAGCGACCTTGGTGAAAACTTTGGGTTTTGGAGAAAACAGGGCCAGCTCTTTTTATGACAAAAGCCGGGTATTGTTGTCGGTCAAGGATAGTGTTGTTGGCGGTCGTTTTAGCTTTACCTTTGTTGTACCGAAAGATATTCAGTATTCATTCAATCAGGGTCGAATCAATCTGTACGCTACAGACAATGAAAACAAACAGGAAGCGAATGGTATCTATGATCGCTTTGCCCTGGGTGGAACAGAAAGTACTTCAATAATTGATACAATTGGACCTACCATCCGTTTGTTCTTGAATGATACATCCTTTGTGACGGGTAATGCCGTGAATGAGTCTCCCACCTTGATTGCACGACTTTTTGACGAAAGCGGTCTCAATGGCTCGGACAACGGTGTGGGGCATGATTTTCAATTGATGATTGACAATGATCCCAATCTGATTTTTTCCTTGAACGGACGTTTTATTTCAGATATTGGTAGCTATCGGTCAGGTACCATTCAATTGAATCTGCCCGAACTTTCATCTGGTCAGCATGTGTTGAGCGTAAGGGCATGGGATGTGTTCAATAATTCAACGGTGGAAACCATTCGTTTTGTTGTTGACAAACGCCAATCACCTAGATTGTATGATTTGGAGGCCGTTCGTCAGGTAGATAGTTATCGCTTTAGTTTCATGCATAACAGACCGGATGTTTCCATTCGGGTACGATGCGAAGTCATCGACATGATGGGTCGAGTCTGTTGGGCTGAATCAGTATCGATGAAAACCGGTGAGACTGTGAGCGATGAGATGGTCTGGAATATGGTAGGCCTCAATGGAATCAGAGTGCCATCCGGCATTTATGTGTGCCGGGTACGGGTGACAGATGCTTCGGGTGGGGAATCGGTCATATCTGAAAAAATACAAGTAATGCCACAATAATACCCATTTTTCCTCGTTTACAGAACGTGTTTTTACGCTAACCGAAAGAGTCATGATAAGAAATAAGTGCATTTGTTTGTCCATTGTGTCGTTGTTGGTAATGATGCCATTGATGGCACAAGAGGACTACAATCCCATTCCCAGTTCCGTCTATTCTTTGGGCATTTCACCCGATGCCATCGCCAGTGGTATGGGTGATGTTGGTGCTGCGACCAATCCTGATGTCTATTCACAGTACTGGAATCCATCAAAATATCCTTTTATTGAAAGCAAAGCCGGATTTGCCCTTTCCTACACACCTTGGTTGTCTCAGTTGGCATCCGATATAGACTTGGTATCGGTGATGGGCTATTACAAATTAGATGATATCCAGTCGCTTAGTGGCTCTCTTCGGTACTTTTCCCTCGGTGAAGTCATCATCCGTGAAACCATAGACGATGATGGGTATGCGGTTCAACCGTATGAAATGGAGTTGGACCTGGGCTATTCCCGTTTATTGTCCGAACGATTTTCCATGGGTGTTTCATTGCGGTACATTCTTTCAGATTTGATGAGCGATGAAGATCCTTCGGGAAAAACAGTAGCTGCCGATATATCAGGCTATTACAGGACACCGATGTATGTGGGTCGTGAACGGGGATCGTTTGGTTTGGGTTTTAATATTTCCAATATCGGAGGTAAGATATCTTACGATGGTGGTAACACCAACTATTTCCTGCCGGCCAATCTAAGGTTGGGTACATCGTTCAACTTACCCTTGGATGAATTCAATACCTTGACCATTTCCGGTGATGTCAACAAATTGTTGGTTCCTTCTCCTAAGGATTCATTGGACAGGGGTGAAGATACTTCTCCCATTCAAGCGTTGTTTACTTCTTTTAATGATGCTCCCAATGGAATGAAGGAGGAGTTGCAGGAAATTTATTGGTCGTTGGGTGCTGAATATGCGTACAACGATCAGTTCTTTGTACGTGGTGGGTATTATTACGAACATGAAAACAAGGGCAACAGAAAGTACTTTACCTTTGGTGCCGGTTTCAAGATGAATATGCTTCGCCTGGATGCCTCCTATTTGGTTTCACAAAAACAAAACAATCCTCTCGACGGCACGCTGCGGTTTTCATTGGCGTTTGATATGGAAGGAATCGGCATGTTGCTGGGACGTTGATAGCCATGGATATACGGATAGGTTACGGGTATGATGTGCACGCACTGGTTTCGGGTCGTGAACTGTGGATCGGTGGTATCCGGATTGAACATGAAGTGGGTTTGCTGGGCCATTCGGATGCCGATGTGCTGATTCATGCCATGTGTGATGCCCTGTTGGGAGCTGCCGGTTTAAGGGATATTGGTTTCCATTTCCCGGATACATCTGGCGAGTACAAAGGGATTGACAGCAAGATTTTATTGAAACGTACTGTGGACCTGTTGTCCGAAAAGGGTTGGCAGGTTGGAAACATAGATGCTACCGTTTGTGCAGAACGCCCCAAATTGAATCCGCACATTCCTGCCATGCAAGCTTGTTTGTCCGAAATACTTGCCATTGCACCGGATGCCGTATCCATAAAGGCAACCACCAGTGAAAAACTGGGATTTGCCGGAAGGGAAGAAGGCATGGCCGCTTCCGCCGTCGTATTGATTCATCGCTAACGCATTCTCCACGCTTTTCTGTATACAATCTACGCTCCCTTCAGTACGAGTCTGTTGGATACAGGCTTCCGCTACGGGGTATGGGCAGATTCGCTCCGATTCCAAAACGCTAAAACCTTCATGCGGAAGGCTAAAATCTCAAAGCGTCGCTTCCTCGGCAGATGAAGTTTTTTTACGCCTTCCGTTCATTCGGTTTTTTAACGCGTTTTTCCACAAGTCGCTGAATCTGTTCATACCGCCTCCACTGCACCCTGTATCCAACAGCCCCTTCCTTCGAGCCGGCGTCACTGCCGACCGCCCAATGAGCGTTGCAGTGGAGCCGGCAGTGGTAGTCTGTGGCGTAGTTGCGGAGAAACACGTCAAGAAAATAAGTATAAGGAAGGCGTTAAAAAACTTCATCTGCCGAGGAAGGAGCAAAGCGACTGACGCTTTGAAGTTTTAGCCTTCCGTTGCTTATTTTTAGTGTTTCGCAGTCGGAGCCACAGACTACCCTGCCGGCGGAACGGAAACAGTTACTTGTTCCGGAAGAGCCGAAGGCGAAACGGAAACAAGAAACAGTTCCAGAAGAGCTGAAAGCAGAATTCAGGTATTTTTTTTAATTTTGTGTGACCCCCTTGTTTACGAAGAGGGTTCAGGTGTTTGGTGGAAATTCAACCCGATGGCAATGACGCTGCAAGAATTAAACCGATTGGTACGAAGCAACCTCAGGCAATCCATGCCTGATACCTATTGGGTGCAAGCAGAAGTGAGCGAATACAAAGAACACTTCTCCGGCCACTGCTACCTGGAACTCATACAAAAAAAAGAAGGAGAAGACACCCTGTGTGCAAAAGCCAGAGCCACCATTTGGGCCAACACCTGGCAAACACTGGGTACCTACTTTGCCGAACAAACCGGCACACGCTTGAAGCCCGGTTTGCAAATTCTGGCAGAAGTAGCCGTTGATTTTCATGAACTCTATGGATTCAGCCTGGTGGTCAAAGATATTGACCCGTCTTATACTCTGGGCGACCAGGCCATGAGGCGCCGCGAAATCCTGAAACGCTTGGAAAACGAGGGTGTCATCGACCAAAATAAGGAATTGGCATGGCCCGAACTCCCCAGGCACATTGCAGTTGTTTCCTCCCCTGGTGCAGCCGGTTATCAGGATTTTATGCGCCAGTTGACAGAAAACGAATACGGCTTTGTTTTTCATACAGCGCTGTTTCCTGCTATTATGCAAGGTCAAGGAGCCGCATCTTCCATTATGGAAGCGCTGGACCGCATCATAGAAGTAGCCGTGCCGTTCGATGTGGTGGTCATTATTCGTGGAGGGGGAGCTGTGGCCGATCTGAGCTGTTTTGATGAGTATGACCTGTGTTATTTTGCAACCCAGTATCCCTTACCTCTACTGACGGGACTGGGCCACGATAAAGACAATGCCATTTTGGACAGGGTGGCGCATACGTCCGTAAAAACCCCAACAGCAGCAGCTGAAAAATTGTTGGATACCTTGTTGGACAGGGCGGGAGAGTTGGATAACAAAGCTGAGCGGCTCATGCGGAGGGTGAATCAAGTGCTGGAAACAGAGAAACTTGACTTGCACACCATGCCGGGCAGACTGGTCAGCCGGGTGCAGGATAGGCTCTTACAGGCTAAAATGAAGGTCGAGCAGACGCGGTCGGGTCTTCGTGAACAGGCCGCCCATACCTTGATGCAAGGTCGGCAACAGAACACCCTGTTCGTTACCCGTCTTTCGTTGGCTTGCCGGACAGCAGTTGCACACCAGACCATGCAGGTTAAGCTTTTGGAGCAATCGGTCAACTCTTTTTCTCCCTCGAAGATGCTCGAACGGGGATTTTCCCTTACCTTGCATCAGGGCAAACCGCTACGGTCCGTCAAGGATTTGAAGGAAGGAACCACCGTGGAAACCCGGTTGGCTGACGGCCATTTTACCAGTACAGTACATTCCAAACATCAATACAATGAGCGATAAGTCATTTTCGTACACAAAAGCCATGCAGGAAGTGGAACAAATCCTTTCAGACCTGGAGAAGGACAATCCCGATGTCGACGTGATGAGCCAGCAGGTGAAACGTGCGGTCGATTTGCTGCAGGCATGCAAGGATAAATTGTACAGTACCGATGAGGAAATCAAGCGTGTCTTTGAACAATTAAATGCCCAAAACAAATGAACAACTGGCAGGCGGCCGTCAAACGTACGGCATTGATCATGGCGGGCGGAAAAGGGCTCAGGATGGGATCATCCCTTCCCAAGCAATTTTTGCTGCTGAACGACAAGCCGGTGCTGATGCATACCCTGTCCACGTTTTACTCCCTGGATCCGGATATCCGCTTGATCCTGGTGCTGCCGGAAGACCAAAAAGCTTACTGGTCAAGTTTGTGCCGTGAATATGGTTTTTCCGTACCCCATGAGCTGGTTACCGGTGGACGCAGCCGGTTTGAATCAGTTCGGAACGGACTGGCTGTTGCCGGAGAGGAAGGATTGATCGCTATTCATGACGGGGTGCGCCCGTTGGTAACTTCAGACCTTATCCTGCGTTGTTTCGAAGCGGCTCAACGCTATGGGGCTGTCATTCCTGTGACTCCTGTGATTGAAAGTCTCCGCTTGTTGGAGGCAGATGGTAGCCACGTGGTCGATCGGGAAGATTATCGGTTGGTTCAGACTCCCCAGACATTTCAGGCCGGGTTGATCCAACGTGCGTATCGTGAATCAACAAGCACCGATTTTACCGATGATGCCTCCGTGGCTCAAGCTGCAGGCTGGCCCATCCATCTTGTGGAAGGAGAGCGGCGCAATCTGAAAATTACTGAAGCAGCCGATTTGCAACTGGCTGCCTGGTACCTTAACAATCGTTAGTTGTGTTAGACCTGGCTGGCAAGGAAGTCAAATTCATTCCCGGTGTGGGGCCTGCCCGCGCGGAATGTCTGAAAAAGGAACTTGGCGTATTGAGTCAGGAAGATTTGCTGTATTGTTTTCCTTACAAATACATTGACCGGACCCGGTTGAACCACATCAATGAGTTGACCGCTGAACCTGTGTATGTTCAACTCAAAGGCCGTTTTCTCTCGTTTGAGTTGCTGGGAGTGGGGCGCTCCAAACGGTTAAAGGCCTTGTTTACCGATGGGACCGGGACCATAGAAATAGTGTGGTTCAAAGGTATCAAGTATGTGGAAGGTAAGTTCAGACCCAGCGAAACCTACCTTATTTTTGGAAAGACTTCAGTGTTCAACCATCAATTGTCCATGGCACATCCTGATGTGGAAACCGTGAACGAATCGACCACGGTTTATAAAGCCGGCCTTCAGCCGTTTTATTCCACGACCGAGGCAATGAAGACACATCAACTGAACTCAAAGGCCCTCCACACCATTATCTCCAACCTGATCCGGACTATTCAGGAGCCATTGCCGGAGACCCTTCCTCAACGTCTGGTCACGCAACAAAAATTGATGCCCTTTCATGAGGCAATGATGCAAATGCACATGCCCACGAATCAAAAATTGCTCAAACAAGCTCAGTACAGACTCACGTTCGAGGAACTGTTTTATCTGCAGTTGCACATCTTCCGTTACACCAGGGAGCGGGAACGAAAATACAAAGGATTTCCTTTCGACCGGGTAGGTGATTGTTTCAATACCTTTTATCACGACTACCTCCCTTTCTCCTTGACCAACGCACAAAAGAAAGTACTCAAGGAAATACGGAACGATTTGGCGAGGCCAAGGCAGATGAACCGGTTGTTGCAAGGAGATGTGGGCAGCGGAAAAACGTTGGTGGCGTTGATGACCATGTTGATTGCCGCAGACAACGGCTTTCAGTCCACCATCATGGCTCCCACGGAAATATTAGCCAACCAGCACTACGAGACCATTCGTCAGTTGTTGGGAAATATGGATATTCAGGTGGGACTGCTGACAGGTTCTACAAAACCAAAAGACAGAAAAGTACTCCACGAGGCGCTTCAATCCGGAACGCTCCAATTACTCATCGGCACCCATGCATTGATTGAAGAAACGGTGCAATTTAAGAATCTGGGTTTGGTCATCATCGATGAACAACATCGATTTGGGGTGGAACAGCGATCAAAGTTGTGGCGGAAGAACCACATGCCTCCCCATGTGTTGGTCATGACGGCTACCCCCATTCCCCGAACGTTGGCCATGACGGTATACGGAGACCTCGATGTTTCCGTCATCGATGAATTACCACCTGGACGAAAGCCCATCAAAACGGTTCACCAGTTTGACAACAGACGGGCTCCTTTGTATGCATTTATGCGGGAACAACTTCAGGCAGGCCGTCAGATTTATGTGGTGTATCCTCTCATTCAGGAATCCGAAAAAATGGACTATAAGAACCTGGAGGAAGGAATGATACACTTGCAGGAAGTCTTTCCCAACGTGTCCATCGGCATGGTTCACGGAAAACTGAAGGCCGCAGAAAAGGACCAACAGATGCAAGCCTTTGTGAATGGCAAGACGCGTATGTTGGTGGCAACAACCGTAATAGAGGTTGGGGTAAACGTGCCCAATGCAAGTGTCATGTTGATTGAGAGTGCTGAACGATTCGGCCTTTCTCAACTTCATCAATTGAGGGGGCGTGTAGGCAGAGGAAGTGAACAATCCTATTGCATGTTGGTTACCTCGTACAAATTATCGGAAGATAGTCGCAAGCGCATTGAAATCATGTGTTCCACCAACGATGGGTTCGAAATTGCTGAAGCTGACTTGAAGCTGAGGGGGCCGGGAGATTTGGAAGGGACGCAGCAGAGTGGGATACCTTTCGATTTAAAGATTGCCAATTTGGCTAGAGATCAGCAGATTACAGAGTACGTCAGGGAACTGGCCAAACAAATTTTATCAGTCGATCCAGACCTGCAGGAACAGGGCAATCAGGTGCTGTTGGCGCAACTGAAGAAACGGTTTTCGCACACCATCAACTGGGGGGTAATCAGTTAATGAAACCAAAAAAATCAGAACGGATGCTTGCTTTTTCAACTTTTCCTTTTATCTTTGGCAACAAAGGTTATCTCATTCTTAAGAAGATACCATAAAAAACGCTTTTTTCGTGATGCATTGTAGAGGAATTCTTGTTTTATTGTTGCTGCTGAATCTAATACCGGTATCCGCGCAGACACGCTACGCGGCCAACATATCGTATGATAAGCGGCATGCCTTGTTGGATTCCGTCATTATGAACGACCTGATGCTTGAAGAGGATGAATCAGGTGATATTTACGAAGATCTTTACGAAAACTGGAGTGATTCCAAAGTAAATCCTTACGGCGTTGACCTTGCCAACATGAAGGACAGCTTCGCCATTGACTGCCGCAGCTATTACCCACCCACGCTGGGTCATGTTACCTCGAACTTTGGGCCTCGTGGGCGCAAATTTCACAATGGGATAGACCTGAAAGTAAAAGTGGGCGATACCATTCGTGCAGCCTTTTCAGGTAGGATAAGGGTAAGACGTTATAATAGAGGTGGTTATGGTTATTTTCTGGTAATACGCCATAAAGACGGTCTTGAGACCATTTACGGGCATCTGTCAAAATTCCTCGTCGCATCCAATCAGGAAGTCAAGGCTGGTCAGCCAATAGCTTTGGGTGGAAACACCGGTCGTTCAACAGGTTCGCACTTGCATTTTGAGGTACGCGTGGTGGGAAATCCTATCAATCCGGCCAAAATGTTCAGTTTCACCGACTATTTACCGCTGGAAAAATACTACTATGTAGTCAAAGATAGGACCTTTGAGGAACGCATGCGTTATTCGGGCAACTACACGGTGGGTAAGGCGGGTTCAGCCGATAAATATTCCAGCCTGTCGTATTATACAGTCAAAAAAGGGGACAATTTGAGTCAAATAGCCAAGAAAAACGGTATTTCCGTTTCAACATTGTGTAAGCTGAACAACATTAAGCAAAATGCGTTGATAAAGCCTGGCCAACGACTGAGATTGTCTTGATTATCCCTGTAATTAGTGTTATTTTTGTGGCCGAAACAAGCACCTGAACGTTATGGCCAAAACAAGTACCCAATTTGATGCCGTTGTGGCTCATTGTCGTACCATCTTTACTCACAAGTTGCACGATTATGGAGCTGCCTGGCGTATCCTACGCCCTTCTTCCGTTACCGATCAAATTTTTATCAAAGCAAACAGGGTAAGGTGCCTTGAAGTGAAGGGCGAATCGACCATTCCCGAAGGAATACGCTCCGAATTCATGGGTATTGTCAATTATAGTGCCATTGGACTAATCCAATTGGAAAAAGGCCACACCGACCAGGTTGATATGACCCCCGAAGAAGCGCTGACCTTGTACGATGAAAAAATCCAACTGGCCAAATCGCTGATGATTGATAAAAACTCCGATTACGATGAAGCATGGCGCAGCATGCGCATTGAATCGTACACCGATTTGATCCTGATGAAACTCAACCGTACCAAGCAAATTGAAGACTTGTACGGAAAAACCTTGATTTCAGAAGGGATAGATGCGAATTACCTGGATATAATGAATTATGCCATTTTTGGATTGATTCGGTTGGAATTCGACAAATAAAGGATGAAGCCCATAAACAAAACAGTGCTCAAGTACGGATTGCCCGTTGTTCAGATCTTATTGGGTCTTACATTCCTGTTTTCCGGTTTTGTCAAGGTTATAGACCCGGTCGGTTCCTTCATTAAGGTGGAGGATTACCTGATTGCGTTTGGCATCAGCCTTCCACGCTTGTTGCACTACATACTGGCCGTGGGTCAGGGTTTGTTGGAATTTGCTCTGGGTGCTTGTGTGTTGTTGGGGCTTTGGAAAAAAGAAACTGCCTGGACAATGGCTGTATTCATGGGTGTCATGACGGTTTTCACCCTATACCTGGCACTTGCCAATCCCGTATCCGATTGTGGTTGTTTTGGAGATGCCATCAAACTGACCAACTGGGAGACATTTGGTAAAAATATACTGCTTTTGCTTTTTTCATCCATCCTGTTGCGTTTTCACGACAAGACGCCTGTTTTGTACGGTAGACGTACCAGTCGCTGGTGTTTATATTGGTCGTTGCTGTTTCCTTTACTCTTGTCCATCTATGCATACAGGCATCAGCCTGTTTTCGATTTTATGCCCTTTAAGGTAGGTAATGATTTGAAGGCGTTGACTGCTTCTACACCCGATTCGATAGATTATCAGTTTATCTACGAAAAAGAGGGGGTCCAAAAGGTGTATGGAATTGACAACCTGCCCACTACAAACGATGGATGGAAGTATGTGGACCGCACCGAAGTGGTGGTAAAAAAAGGGAAGGAACCGGTGATTGACAACCTGTCAATCATTCATCCCACACTGGGTGATATTACCCATCGACTATTGAGCGATACCTCGTATGTGTTTTTATACATCTCACCTGCGTTGGAATATGCAAACAGGAGCTATATGGATGAGATAAACCAAGCATATGACTACGCTACTCAATTCAACTTTGCATTTTACGGCTTGACCGCTTCAGGTAAAGATGCTATTGAGGATTGGCGATACGAATATGAATCGAGGTTTGATTTTTGTGCTGCCGATGATCGATTGCTTAGAAGTATGACGCGGAGCAATCCCGGGTTGATGTTATTGAAAAACGGCGTAGTAGTACGCAAGTGGGCATTCAGGGATATTCCGGACTTCAACCGTCTTGATAGGCCGCTGAGCGCATCCAGGTTGGGGGGACAGCAATCAAGACAGGGTATTCGAGTGCTGGGTTTGATGATACTGGTGTTTGCTTTTCCCCTTATCTATTTTCACCAACTGCATACCGGCAAGTTGGCCAAATGGACGCACAAACGCGTCACCAACAATGAAACTGTTTAATTTTATCCCAATAATTCAATGAGAAAGAACATTGTCGCAGGCAACTGGAAAATGAACAAGACCCTGCAAGAGGGCATCGCCCTGGCTACTGAGCTCAATCAACTCCTGGCCAACAAATCAACCAATTGTGACGTCATAATTGGCACGCCGTTTATCCACCTGGCATCAGTAAACGCTGTTGTTGATTCTGGCAAGCTTGGTGTTGCTGCCCAAAATTGTGCCGACCACGTTTCGGGAGCCTATACGGGAGAAGTTTCTGCCGCCATGGTGAAATCAACCGGGGCTCAATATGTCATCCTTGGCCACTCCGAACGCCGTGCCTATTACGGTGAAACCAATGAAATGCTGAAAACAAAAGTGGGTTTGGCCCTCGAGAACGGGTTGACCCCTATTTTTTGCATTGGTGAAGTGTTGGAAGAACGCGAAGCTGGCAAGCAATTTCAAGTGGTTGAAACTCAAATCAAGGAATCACTGTTTGAATTAAGTGCAGCCGATTTCGGTAAGCTAGTGCTGGCGTATGAACCGGTTTGGGCCATTGGTACCGGTAAGACGGCCACAACGGAACAAGCTCAGGAAATCCATGCGTACATCCGCGGTATCATCAAGGCTCAATACGGCGCCGAAGTGGCTGAAAACTGCTCCATCCTGTATGGTGGCAGCTGCAACGCCAAGAACGCCAAAGAATTATTTGCCAATCCCGATGTGGATGGTGGTTTGATTGGTGGTGCATCCCTCAAGGCCGAAGACTTTATGGGTGTAATAGCAGGCTTTGACCTATAAAAAGGATTCCATCTCATAAAAAAGGATGCCATCCCTTTAAAAAGGATGGCATCCTTTTTTTATTACAGATTGATGCTTATCCCGGTAGACAAAGTCAACGGGGTTGCTGTTTGATAGCGGAGCGCCCTGGTGTAAATTTGGGCACTCGCATAATGGAATGAGCAGGAAACCGAGAGCCATTTGATGGGGGTATAATTCAAACCAAGCGAAGGACCCAAAATGAACCAGGTGTCGTTGTTGTTTAGGAATGTCTGAAAATCAACGCCTACAACTGGTTGTAAGTTGTTCTTGGAAAAGCGGTAACTTAAATTGGCAGGAATCAGTAACATGTAGGCGAAGTTACGGTGATATTGAGGTGTCGAACTGTTTAAGCCACCTAATTTTGTGGTTATACTAAATGTGGGCAAATAAGCCCCCATTGTGAAATAAAATCCGTTGCGTTTTTCGCGTGGTCCTTTCGTTACCGACAGACCACAAAATACATCGGTTAATTGATCATCCACGTATAAGAGATTTGGAATCATCAAGCTGGGAGAAAGGGAAATGCCCACTTGTTTATTGGGTTCGGCAACAGGCGAAGTCAGTATTGCCGACGTTGTTTTGGCCGATTTGTCAAACTTACGGTTGTACTTTCCTATTAATTCCGAAAGTAAGTATGGGGTAGGATTATCCATGCGTTCTATATCAAGCATCAATTCGGGAGCATTCACCATGGCCTTTTTCAGAAAAGCGATATAATCGGACTTGAAGGGGAACAGTTTGTTTTTATCCCAATCATACATCAAATCGACCAAATCCGCTTCAGTTTTACTCACATAAAATTGATTGTTCAACAAGACATCGAACGTATAGTACAGGTTCAGACGTCCCTGTTGCAATACTTCCAAGAACAGGCGTTTTTCTTTAAAGAAGTAAGGAACGGTAGCGCTGATGAATCGTCTGGTCATATCAACAGTTGAAAAACTTTTCAACTCATCCGGTGAATACCGGGTCACTTTTCCGGTCTCGGTCGATTTGAACCGACAGTGGTGCTTCATGGCTTGCGGGCTGTCCATGTCCACTTCTCCGTGCAGGGTATCTCCTTCAACGGTGACAACGTATCCCGGTTGGAAGGCGCCTTGTGCGGGCAAACAAAGAGTGAATGTCCCTACAATGGCAAGACACAGGTGTGCAAATGAACGTTTCATGTATGGATGCGGTTTAGTTGAGGCTAAGGTACATATTTTATTGATTCAATGCGCCTATCATTCCGTTGCTGGTCACCGTTTCAGCACTGATGCTTACTTTTTTAGCCGAACGGTTGTTGTAAAAGGATACATGGGCATTTCCGTTTGAATCGGTGGACACGTTCGGGTTCCAATACAGCGTACGTCGAACATCATTTTCATCGGGCAAGCCCAACTTATCATAGGGTGGACTGTAAAAGGTTTTGGTCCAGGAGTACCCATCGAATTTGGTCCTTCGGATACCTATGGGGGTTCTTCGCTTGAAGTCGGTGTAAATGTAGATGGACACTTCAGCATCGGGAGCATCCGGATTGGTGCCCAAACCCTCCTTGACGGTAATCAATGTGATATCCAGCACATTGACCTCATCCAGCGGGATATCCTGCCTGTTATTTACAAAAAAAACGGTGTTTTTGCCCTTGTAACCGTCACTCGTAAAATAAGGTAACAGTTCAAACAGCATACTGCCTACTGTGGCAGGTACCCATTCGCCTTTGTCAATAAAGGTGTCCACCGTTTTTTCCACATCGACAACAACTGTTGCATCCCTGATACCTTCCCGCTGTCGGTTTGTCCGACGCTTGGCATTTACCTGCACTTCAGGTAGTAGGGTTGATCTGGGGTTGTTGATTTTTTGAGTGGTTACCCAGATTGAATCAGTCCAAATGGGTTCAAGTTCCGATGAATCTGTTTCAATAGTTGCCAAGTCAAATTGCAGACGTTTGTCCGGCCAGTTGGGTTCAATTTCTTCAGTTGCTTCATAAGCTGTGAGGTGTGGAGAAAAAGCCCGGTCGAGTCGAATGATGTGTTCTTTCCGTTTGCCCTTGTTGATGGTTTCAACCAATAAATCGGATGTGCCGTAAAAATCTTCCAGTTTCAGATTGAAACGGCCTGTTTTGTCGGTCACACAGGTGCCCCGTTGGGATATACTGTCACCCATCAGAATCATGTTCACTCCCACTCCTTCTTTGGCTTTTTCGCGATTGAGCGACAATACATTGCCCTCTATCAAGAGGCTTTCTTCATAGGGGTGGTAGAACTGAGAGGTATCTAGCCCTGCAACACGTTTCCAGGCATAGCGGGTCCAACCTTGTGTGAGCATCAATACATCCAGGTCATTTTTCCGCTTCAGACTGTCATCCATGAAGTAGTAGCCCGGAGCTTCAATGTGGCCGCGTAGTTCGGAAGACAGTAGCAGGTTTGTGAGTATGTTGTCGGCATAAGCATCGTACGGACTGGTGGCAGCATCTTTTACAGAGAGGGAAAATTCGGTTTCAACCGGATTTCCTTTGCTGTCATTCAGGCTCAAGTCTATGTTGATAGGTTCGTAGGGCCTGTAACTCAGCTTGTCGGTTTTGGCCTCAATCCGCATTTCAGAGTGGTGGTTGATAAATACCAACCGTTGAGCCAGGGGTCTTCCATCCATGCTGGACAGGGTTATTTGCGTCACACCCGAAGGAAGCAGTTTTGTGGGGAAAAACAAGGAAACAACATCTCCTTGAGTAAACGTGAGGGTGTCGTCTCCGTAAACCATACCACGAGATGACAGGTTGATTTTCAGCGTTTCGTCAGGAAGTCCGTATGAACGTTGTACCACAATGGAGATGTGTTCGGAATCGGTGATACCTGCAGATAAGACATATCCGGATGGCAAGGCCTCAGGAAGGGGTATCTTGTATCTCCTCTTGTTAGCGGTGACCAAGGCCACCATTTTCTCCTTTTTAGCTTTGGCCGGTCTTAAAGAGGGGGTTATCCGGAATACTCCCATGCCTTGATGGGAAGTCTCCAATCTGGCAAGTGTGTCGCCCCTTTCTGAAACAACAACGCCTTTTATCTCCACTTGTGTCCCTTCCTTGTCAATGGCCTTGAAGGCGACGCGGGAATTCAGTCCTTCCACCAGACTGCCTCCTTCAGGATAAAAGCTGAGGTTGAATGTGCCCTCATCTTCCAGCTTGATTCGTTTGTCCGGAACACTCAGCGATGTAGGCCGTTGAGCCATGACCCTATTCTGATAATCACCCGTCAGTTCAGGTTTGTTGTAACAGGCAAACACCCGTGAAAATACGGCATCATCTCCCTGGTTGAGGATAAAACGGGTGTAGGCGCGGACTTCGTAATAGCCAGCTGTGAGTGAATCTTTCAGCAGAAGAAACCCGTCAGCTTTTCCGTCGACCAGCTTCATTTTCTTTGTTTCTATCACAATACCGTCGGGTGTGGCCAATTCAACGTACAACGTTTTGCTATAGGGGCTGAGGGTGTGGCGACCAGTTTGAACCACATACGCTTTGAACCAAATGGTTTCGCCAAGAAAATACGCCGTATTATCAAAGTGCAGGTACACTTTTTCCTGTTGCGAAGGGCGCGATACTGCTGCCATGCCCGACGAAAGCATCAGCAAGATTCCAAGCAAAGCGAACAAACGAACGGTTCTCATTTGGGAAACAAATGTACAGTTTTATATGAATTGACGTGAAATCAATCGGTATTATTGCTTTTCAGTCAGGTATTTCCAAAAGCGGACGGGCATGTGTTGCCGTTGTAACCTGGGATTGAACCGCTCCCGGATGGTTAACGTCTTGATATACGATTTCCAGAAATCTTCGAACAACGCTTCGTGTTCATCGACCAGTTCGGGTCGTAACTTTCCGGAAGCAGGTATTGGGTCATTACCCTCAAAGGTGAATAGTTCGACTTTTTTCAGGTCATAGTGATAACCGTACTTCCTTATAGTATCATACACCACCCATTCCTGGTCGGAAAACCGGGAATGAAAATAGTCGATGGCCAGGGGAAGGGCATTGTATTTAGGTTCGATGGGGGCGAAGAATAGTCCATCGGCTGTTTTCTGAAAGCGCACGAATTGTCGGATGTGCTCGGCTTCGAAGTTGACCGACTTGGCTAGTTTCATTATGGCCAATACATCCTCATCGCCAAAATTGGTTTCGATGGAGGTGGGACTGTCGATGTTTTTCCGGATAAAACGGAATAAAAGTTGGTCGGCGTTGACTTCCTCCGATAGCCAGACAGCCCGGATCATGCGGCAGGCTCCCTTCGTGAGCTTTTTCTCCAGACCTTTCCATACCCGATCAGCCCTGTCATCTTGTGTCATGACGGTGTACACGTCTTTTGCAAACAAGGGTAGTGGTGAACCTTCTTCCTGCAGGATATCCGGGAAAACCTTGCGGCTGTAGGCGTCGAACACGGCTGTCAGCAGGCCTTCAAACGTCTTGTCGTAGAGGTACACGTTCATTCGCTCCGGTGTTTATGCGTTCTTGTTTGGCTTGAAGCAGCCTGTTCGGTGGTTGTTTGTGCAGGTGCATCAGTCGTCCGGGAAAGCTAGGGTCAACTGGTTTATCGGCAGGCCTTTTTTGCCGGTCGGCTTCGCGGTGAGTACCTGTCTAACGTATTCAGGAGTGGCTTCTTGCACCGTGAAAGCGGGCAGTTGGTGGCAGGTTATGAAGAATTTGGCCTTTTTCATCACCACCCCAATGTTCTTGAGTTTGTCGGCATCCAGTTTTCCATGACGTCTGGCTATCACAATCAGCTTGGCCGATTTCACGCCTATCCCGGGAATCCGTAAGATGTGCGAGTAATCGGCTCGGTTGATATCGACGGGGAAGAATTCCGGGTGGCGCAGGGCCCAGGACAGCTTGGGATCTATGGTCAGGTCGAGGTCGGGGTGTTGTTCGTCCACAATTTCATTTACACCGAATTCGTAAAACCGCATCAGCCAGTCAGCCTGATAGAGGCGGTTTTCGCGAACCAGGGGGGCCTGTTTGAGTGCGGGCAGCCGCTTGTCGTATTCGTTGACCGGAATAAACCCGGAGTAGTAAACGCGTTTCATGCTTTCCTGGTGGTACAGGGAAGAAGCCAGTGTGAGGATTTGCTTGTCGTTTTCGGGAGTGGCACCCACAATCATCTGGGTACTTTGACCGGCCGGGACAAAACGCGGTGTGGAACGGATGGTGCGCTTTTCCTCCTGGTATAGGGCAATTCCCTGTTGAATGGCCTTCATGGGTTGTAGCACACTTTTATAGTCTTTTTCCGGTGCTAGGCGCTTCAAGCTTTCTTCGGTGGGTATCTCGATGTTCACGCTCATGCGGTCGGCGTACAGCCCGGCTTCCTCAATTAACGTCCGGGAAGCTCCCGGGATGGCTTTCACGTGGATGTAGCCGTTGTAACGGTGGACGGTACGCAGGTCTTTCACCACCTGCATCATCCGCTCCATGGTGTAATCGGGGTTGTTGATTACGCCCGAACTGAGGAACAAACCTTCTATGTAGTTGCGGCGGTAAAATTCCATGGTCAGGTTGACCAGTTCCTGCACGGTGAAGGTGGCCCGCCTCAGGTCGTTGCTCCGTCGGTTGATGCAGTAGGCACAATCGTAGATGCAGTAGTTGGTCATCATGATTTTCAGCAACGAGACACAGCGTCCGTCTTCGGTGAAACTATGGCAGATGCCCCAACCGGCTGCGCTGCCCAACTGCCCGGGTGTGCCTTTCCGCGTCGTGCCGCTCGAGGAACAGGATACGTCGTATTTGGCTGATTCGGCCAAAATTTTCAGTTTATCCAGCAGTTGGTCGTTCATGAGTGAATTTGGTGCAAAAGATGCCTTATGATACCTTAAAAGTAAGGTTCTGGCCGTTGAACGGTTAAAACAAATATACATAATTCTTTGTTTCAAACGGCAGTTTCTTCGTCCTCATTTTTTTGTAAACAGTTCTTGAAAATTAGCATGAAACAAGTGCTGTGTTATGTGGTTGGTCTGCTTTGTAACGATTATCTTTGTAAGATTCCAGGTTAGTATGACAAGAAGTTATGGAATGCTATTGTTACATGTAGTAGAATCAAACATATGAGGACAAAACTATTTTCGACGATTATTCTGGCAGTTGCTGTTTTTTTTCTATTCTCTTGTGAAGAAGATGCGTATGACGGAAGCGGTACGTTTTATGGCACAAGTATCTCTTCATCACAAATCAGGTTGTATGCCAAAACCGGAGAGATAAAAAATCGTTCGGTCATCGAAAAATTTGTCAGGATACACGGAGACTTCGAACCGAACTTGGATATTATGCTGACTGCCTATAAATTCCAGGCATCGTATGTGAATGATTCCACGGTTGTTGTCACATCGTTGGTTTCCGGTTCTGTCGAGACGATGACTGTGATTGATTGCGACAGCGTGGTGATTTGGGAGGGTCGTGATACGGTGAGGCAGTATACGCAACACAATGAAGCATTCAAGTACAAGCGTCTTCATTACACGGAGGTCTTGAATGAAGACAGCAATGTGATGATAACCAATTTCCTGAATTGTAGGTTCGTCATACCCAGTGGGCCGGACTTGTTGATGCCCATCACCTTCTACTATCACAAGAAAGGATCCGGCAGCTCAATCAGTGAACGCAAGGGCGGGGGCAACAACGAGTTCAATCTCGGTTATTTGTCGGGTTTCGGCGATACCGATACGGTGTTGGTGTATAGGTATAATCTGCTTTTGATTAAGCAGTAAGAAAACCCAAGGTTCCATGTCACCGCTCAAATTGCACGAATCGCCTTCGCTGGATATCTATTCGGCCCTTACGGATACCGAGCTCAACCTGCCGTTGGCCTCTTCGAAGGTCAGTGCAGGCTTTCCTTCGCCGGCCAGCGATTTTACCGACGTGTCCATCGACCTGAACAAGGATCTTATCAAGCACCCGGCATCCACCTATTTCGGGCGAGTACGGGGTGATTCCATGAAGGATGTGGGTATCTCGGACAACGATTTGTTGGTCATTGATAAAAGCCTGGAACCGGCCGATGGAAAAATTGCGGTGTGCTTCATCGATGGGGAATTCACAGTAAAACGCATCCAACTGACGAAGGATGGCTGCTGCCTCATGCCGGCCAATCCCGCCTATCAACCCATTCCGGTGACGAAAGACAATGAATTTGTTATTTGGGGCATCGTGACCCACGTCATCAAATCGTTCTGACATGTTTGCCCTGGTTGACTGCAACAACTTCTACGCCTCGTGCGAGCGGGTGTTCCGTCCTGATTTGAACGGGGTGCCCATCGTGGTGCTCTCGAACAACGACGGTTGCGTCATTGCCCGGTCCAACGAGGCCAAGGCGCTGGGCATCCCCATGGGGGCACCGGCCTTCAAGCACCAGGAAGTGTTTGACAAACACGGTGTCAGGGTGTTTTCGGCCAACTTTGCCCTCTACGGCGACATGAGCAACCGGGTGATGTCCATCCTGTCGGGCTATACCCCGAAGATGGAAATCTACAGCATCGATGAGGCTTTTCTCGACTTTCGCGGATTCGGCTTGTTCGACCTGCAGGAGGTGGGCGCGCGGATGCGGCGGGAGGTGTTGAAATGCACGGGGATTCCTGTTTCTGTGGGGTTTGCACCTACTAAGGCCCTGTCCAAGGTGGCCAACCGCATTGCCAAGAAATTCCCCGAACGGACGGGTGGTGTGTACATCATCGACAGCGAGGCAAAACGCACCAAGGCCCTGAAGTGGCTCAGTGTGGACGATGTGTGGGGTATAGGCCGCCAGCACGCCAAGAAACTGGCTTACCTGGGCATCCGCACGGCCTGGGATTTCATCCAGCTGTCGGATGACTGGGTGAAAAAGCATATGTCCGTGGTGGGCTTGCGCCTCAAGCGCGAACTCGAGGGAGAGCGCACCTTGGAAATGGACGACGTGAAGCAGAAGCAGAGCATAGCCACCACGCGTTCGTTCGACAAGATGTACACGACCCTGGAAGAACTTAACGAACGTGTGGCCACCTTTGCCGTGACCTGCGCCGAGAAACTGCGGCAGCAACACAGTTGTTGCAATGCAGTGATGGTGTTCGTCCACACCAACTTTTACCGCGAGGACCTGGACCAATACAGCCGCAGCATGGTTATCAAGCTGCCTTTTCCCACTTCGTCGAGCATGGAGCTGGCCCGGTTTGCCCGCCAGGCCCTCGAACGCATTTATCGGGAAGGCTACAGCTATAAGAAAGCGGGAGTCATCCTTATGGACATCACGCCCGAACTGCCTAACCAACTGAATTTGTTTGAGAATACCCACCCGAAGCACAAGGCGCTGATGAAGGCCATCGACCGCATCAACACTGACTTCGGTGCCCACAAGATTGCGCTGGGCTCGCAAGACCCTGCCCGTCGTTGGAAGATGCGGCAGGAAAAGCTGTCCCCGCGCTATACCACCAAACTGGAAGACATCATCACCATCAACACCCACTGACATGTGCTTCTACTTCAGGGCTTCCAAGAAGGTATTGGAAATGCTCAACGAAAAATACAAGAACCTGGAGGACGAACTCCGCAACGAGTTCGCCAGCGCTGACCACAACTACAACGGCTTCCAGCATCCTTCTACGCCGGTGGTCACGGGTGCCGAGCCCGAACGCGTGCAGCTGATGAACTGGGGTCTGATTCCCCATTGGGCCAAGGACAGAAGCATCCAGAACAATACCCTCAACGCCAAAATCGAGACGTTGGCTGAGAAGCCTTCGTTCAGGAACGTGCTGAGCAACCGCTGCCTGGTGTTTGCCGATGGTTTCTACGAATGGCAGTGGCTGGACCCTGCAGGCAAACAGAAACAGAAATACCTCATCATGCTTCCCGACGAGCAACCGTTCGCCTTCGCCGGCCTCTGGAGCCGCTGGAATGACCCGGCTTCGGGTCTTTCACTCAATACTTATACGCTCATTACCCGCCCGGCGGATGAACTCATGAGCCGCATCCACAACAGCAAGTTGCGCATGCCCTGGATCTTGCAACCGCAGGATGAGCAGGCCTATTTGCGGGGCGGGGCGGTGTTGGATACGGAGCATCGGTTGGTGGCCAGGGCGGTGTAGATTATATTTGTTTATTCTAGTAAACAATATACTAGAATTATTGTTTAATATAGTAAACAATATTACCTTTGTAAAAAAGGAAGAAACATGGAAGCATTGTTTGAACGGTTTCGTCTGAAGCTGGCCCACACAGAAACTCAATTTGTGCGAAGTTTGATGGATCGAATTGAGTGGGAAGCTAGGCTTATAGGTATTAGGGGTGCCAGAGGTGTGGGTAAGACAACACTTCTCTTGCAATACATCAAATTGCACACGCCCATGGATTCTTCCGTCTTATATGTCAGTCTTGACCATATTTGGTTTACCGAACACAAACTGTATGATCTGGCAGATGATTTTGTGAAGCGAGGGGGCAAGCATCTTTTTTTGGATGAAGTACACAAGTATTCGGGTTGGGCGCAGGAACTGAAAAATATGTACGATGATTTCCCCGAACTGATGGTGGTTTTTACGGGGTCTTCTTTATTGGAAATACTGAATTCCACGGCTGATTTAAGTCGGAGAGCTGTTGTTTATGAAATGCAGGGCTTTTCTTTCAGGGAATATTTGAACCGAAACGCGAAGACCTCTTTTCCTGTTTTTGTATTGGACGATGTGTTGAACAACCACACCAAACTATCCGAACAAGTCGTATCTACCATTAAGGTACTCCCTCACTTTGACGATTACCTCAAGCATGGGTATTATCCATTTTATAATGAGTTGCCTTCCCTTTATTTGCAGCGGGTAGAGGAAGTGGTCAACATGGTTGTGGAAATCGAATTACCCCTGCTTAGGCAGGTTGAACCAGCCTATACACGGAAAATCAGGCAATTGCTGTTGGTGCTTGCTGAATCGGTGCCTTTTATTCCGAACATCAGCAAATTGAGTGAACGGATTGGTATTTCCCGCGTGGGTTTGCTGTATTACCTGAAAGCATTAGAGGAGGCCAGGCTGACCATCCATTTGGAAAAAGATGCATTTGGATTGACTCGATTGCAAAAACCGGAGAAGATTTTTCTGGAAAACACCAATTTGATGTATAGTTTGTCTCCGGAGTCGGTCAATCGCGGTAGTCTGCGCGAAACTTTTTTTATCAATCAGGTGGGTTATATGCACCGTGTGTTTTCTTCTTCACAAAGTGATTTTTTGGTTGATGACACGTATACGATAGAGATTGGTGGAAAAGATAAGACATTTTATCAACTTAATGGTTTGGAAAATGGATATGTGGCTGCCGATGATATTGAATATGGTCTGGGGAAGAAAATTCCGCTGTGGTTGTTTGGTTTTCTTTACTAAATTTGCAAAAGAAAGAGAGCTAATGATACGTCCTGCTGTTGATTCCGATTTTCAAACCATCCACACCATCATCAACGACGCGGCATCAGCTTATAAGGGGATTATTCCTCCGGACCGCTACCACGAACCCTATATGCCCGAAGAGGAATTGAGGGAACAGATGGCCGACGGGGTTGAGTTTTATTGCTACTGCGATGAATCATCGAACGTGATTGGGGTGATGGGCATCCAGCACAAACAGGAGGTCGATTTGATTCGTCATGCTTATGTCAGTACAGTGGCTCGGAACAAGGGAATCGGTGGAAAACTGTTGGAATTCCTTTATGAAATCAGCGAGGCGCCTTTGTTGATCGGTACGTGGGCTGATGCGGTCTGGGCCATAGGGTTTTACGTGAAGCACGGATTTCGGTTAGTAACGGAATCAGAAAAGAACAGGTTGTTGCGGATTTATTGGTCCATTCCGGACAGGCAGGTGGAAACGTCCGTGGTGTTGGCGGATGAGCGGTATTTTAATAGGTTAGCATGAGTTACACATTTTCAATAATTTATATGAAGTCTAAAGAAGAAATCTACCAGTTGCTGAATAGCAACCCGGCCTTTCATTTGGCCACCGTTGAGAATGAACAACCCCATGTGCGTGGCATGTTGCTGTATGCAGCCGACGAACGGGGTATTATTTTTCATACAGGTACGTTTAAGTCGTTGTATAAGCAGATTTTAGCCAATCCGGCTGTGGAGCTGTGTTTCAATAGTTTCAAAACGGGTGAACAAGTGCGCATCAAAGGGGAATTGGTGGAGATTACCAACCCGGAATTGATGGAAGAAGTTTACCAGCATCCTACGCGTGGCTTTTTGCGTGCCATGGGTGAGGAGGTTAAGGGTTGTGTTGCCATTTACCGGGTGGATAAGGCTGAGTTCAATTATTGGACTATGGCGATGAACCGTGAGTTGACTGTGTTTGAGGGGTTGTAATTATTGGGATTGCGTCGCATTCGCGCCGCCATCCATCAATGAGTTTGGGATTGCGTCGCATTCGCGCCGCCATCCATCAATGAGTTTGGGATTGCGTCGCATTCGCGCCGCCATCCATGTGGGGGAAACCTTGCAACGATTTTAGAAAACCTCCGTTGGAGGTACGCATATACATGAATAGACCGCATTCAAGCAAGCTTGATGCGGTCTATTCATGTAATGCTACGAGCTTCGCTCGTTTTTTCTAAAATCGTTGCGGAGAAAGCGGGATTCGAACCC
Source organism: uncultured Bacteroidales bacterium (assembly GCA_964411555.1). Taxonomy (GTDB): domain Bacteria; phylum Bacteroidota; class Bacteroidia; order Bacteroidales; family UBA1402; genus UBA8389. The sequence goes on from CAYPLF010000002.1 coordinate 34,126, forward strand.
GCGATACCCTTTAGGGGTATACACGCTTTCCAGGCGTGCCTCTTCAACCACTCGAGCATCTCTCCTTTATCAAGCACATGGGGTGGTTGGTTTTCCCAAATGCGGACGCAAATGTACGAAAGTTATTTTTATCCTGCAACGTCTTTTTGGGATGCGGTGAACAATCCTTGGGCGTTGGCAACGCTTTGAGCACAGATGTCGGCGGCCGGAAGCTGGAAGCAGTCAGCCATGAACTGGACTATGAGGGATATGTTGGCCGGTTCGTTGCGCTTGCCACGATAAGGTACAGGTGCCAGGTAGGGGCTGTCGGTTTCGGTAACCAGCGAGGTAAGGGGCAATTGGTTGAGAAACGCCGCAAAAGAAGACCGTTTGAAGGTAATGCTGCCGTTGACACCCAGTAAAAAACCCTGATCGGTAAGTTCAAGGGCTTGCTCATAAGTGCCCGCAAAACTGTGGAAGATACCACGAAGCCCACTACCGTAATACGAGCGAATCAGGTGCATGATTTCATCGAAGGCATCGCGGACATGCAAGATAACCGGTAAATCGAAGCGCAGAGCCAGATCGAGTTGAAAGGTCAGGACCTTTATCTGTTCGGCCAGGTAGGTTTTGTCCCAGTACAGATCGAGTCCGATTTCACCGATGCCCGCATAACGTCCCGATTCAATGGCAGTGGCTATACCGTCTAATTGTCTTTGAAAATCACGGTTCACTTCGCAGGGATGAAGACCGGCAAAAAGACGGAATAAATTGGGGTATTTGTTGGAGAGATCATCCATGGAAGAAAGACTGTCGGTGTCAATTCCTGGCAACCAAATTTCCTGAATACCCGCTTTGCGGCTGCGTTCCACTACGGCCTCACGGTCTTCGTCAAATACATCAAGGTATAGGTGAGCGTGCGTGTCAATCATTGCTTTTTTCGTTTTTTCTCAAGTAATACCGTACCCCGTATTGTTCGCACAGTTCGCGGCGCCTTTCTTCAGGCTCCTGTTCAAAATATCGTTCTGCTTGGTTCCAAATATCCAAAATAATAGCATCTCCCTCTGGCCGCATGGTGGACAGGGTGTCTAAGAATCGGTTGGTGTTTTTCTGGTGCATTTTTTGGTCTACACAGGTGTCGCGGAAAACCTCGAAGTAAACGGTAACCTTGGCAATGGTGGGATTGTAGATGGGAGGACCTCCGGCAGCAATGCGTTCCTTTTCTCCTTTGATAATCTGTTCACCCCAGGAAAGAATGGCTGTTTCAGAATTCAGATCGGGAACGGTGTGAACATCCGGATCAAGACCGTACAGTTTCTTGTTCTCCCGTTTGATTTCATTGCGGATGACACAAAAATTCAATACCTGAATAAAGTGAGAAATGTACAGCCTGGCCATCCGTTGTTGGTTGTAGTATTTTTTGCTGGCAACCTTCTGCTTTTCCAATGAAAGCAAGTAGTCATGGTGTGCGCTTTCAAACGTGGGCAGAAAAGCCTTGGCATCATTCAGGGTTTTGGGATCGATTACCAGCCCGGACTCATTCCCGTGGCCACTTCGTTCAATCGCAGTGGTGATGGCGCGAATGCGTGATTGGTCGGTATTGGGCAGACGTCTGTAAGGCATAGGGTGGACGGGATTACGAGTTGCGTTTCATCAGTTGGGAGGCAATGTGCAGCAAGGGCTCCTTGCGCGTTGATGGCTGGGATACCGCATCCAGACACTCAAGTGCTTTGCGGTAGTGACGTTCCATTTCTTCCTGGCAGATTTCCTTGACGCCGATCTTGTCGTAGATGGCAGTGACCGCCGCAATTTTTACCTCAGGATTGGGTGAGTCTGCTGAAAACCACCGAATCAGTTCGGCGTTTGTTGCCGGGTCTGCTTGTTTGAGGGCCTGAATCAACAGGTAGGTCTTTTTATTGGTGGTGATATCCCCGCCAATGTTTTTTCCGAAGGTTGCCGTGTCACCATACACATCGAGCAAATCGTCTTGCAGTTGGAAAGCGATGCCGATGTGAATCCCCATTTCATACAGTTTTTTAGCATCGGCTGATGAGGATCCGGCAGCAATGGCACCCAGTTGAAGGCTGGCTGCCAACAGGACACCCGTTTTTAAGCGGATCATGTTCAGATAGTCTGATTCCGTTACGGAACAGTTTTCCTCAAAGTCCATGTCAAATTGTTGACCCTCGCATACTTCGAGCGCTGTTTTGTTGAACAACTCAAGGCTTTCACGTAAAGCTCGGTCGGGTAAACCCTTCAGGCAATCGAAAGCCATGATTTGCATGGCATCGCCCGAAAGAATAGCCACATTCTCGTTCCATTTGATGTGAACGCAGTCCCGGTTACGGCGTTTTTGAGCCTTGTCCATAATGTCATCGTGCAGCAAGGTGAAATTGTGGAACAATTCCAAAGAAAGAGCAGCAGGAATGGCTTGTTCGGGTGAAGCTCCAAACAGTTCACAAGACGTGAGGCACATGACAGGCCGGATGCGTTTCCCCCCCATGGACAAGGTGTACCGGATGGGTTCGTACAGGCGTGCCGGTTGTTGCTCTAAATCCAGGGATTCAATGGCTGCATTTACCATAGCGAGCAGCTCCTCTTGGGTATGTTGGATCATTCAATTCGGTTTTACGTCAAAAATAGGCATTCACGGTGTAAAAACAAACACAGAACACAGATTTCCGTAACTTAAGGTGACAACTTCCCGGTAGGTAGATGTAGTTGACGTGGAAAAACTGTGTATCTTTGGGTTTCAATAGTCAATACGCTTATGTTACGGACAGCGCGCCTTCTTCTACTGGCTTTGGCACTTCCTTTGGGAGTGTTCGGACAAACCGGCGAGCGTCTTTTTCCTTTTCTGGAATTGCCGGTTTCTATCGTGGCAGCAGCCAATGGGGGGCAGGTGGTTTCTTCACCCACTGCCGATATCAATCTGGCCTACCACAACCCCGCTTTGTTAGGGCCATCACTGACAGGACAAGTGGCTTTTGGGTACATGAACTATATAGCAGATATCAATACAGTATCAGCTTCCTACTGCAGGAAAATTGATGAAAAAAGCCGTTGGATGGCAGGTATCCGCTTGATTGATTACGGAACCATGCCATGGACATCTGAAACCAATGAACTACTGGGTGAAACATCGGCTCAGGATATGGTTGCAACCGGCACCTATGCATGGAAGCTCTCATCAAACTGGAGGGCGGGGGGTAATTTCAACCTGATCTATTCAGTCTTGGACAGCTATACTTCAACAGCTTTGGGCGTAGACTTGGGCGTGTATTACGAACAACCCGACGGGTTGTTTTCTGCCGGAATGAGCGTGGTAAATCTGGGGTCACAATTGACAACCTATGATGGGAACTATGAACCCTTTCCCTGGGATATCAGGGTAGGTCTATCCAAGAAGTTGGCGCACGCTCCGTTGCGCTTCAACCTGACCGCCAGAAACCTGAGTCAACGCAGTTTCAATTACCTGGGTGCTATAGGCGAAAAAAACCTGAATCTGGCCGAACATGTTTTTTGTAGGTTGGTGGGAGGTGTCGATTTCATACCATCGGAACAATTTCAACTTAGCCTGGGGTACAACTACAGGCGAGTCAGGGAACTGGGTATATACCAACGAACATTTTTCGGTGGATTTTCAACGGGCATGATGCTGCGTATCAAACAGATGACAGTAGGAGCCTCTTTTGCCAGATATCACGCAGGAGGTAATTCCCTGTTGATGACACTTTCGTTCAACACATCTGTATTTGGAATCAAATGAAAGCATTGACCATAGCAATAGACGGCTTCTCATCGTGTGGAAAAAGCACCATGGCCAAGACACTGGCCAAAAAATTAGGATACACCTACATTGATAGCGGTGCTATGTACAGGGCAATCAGTCTGTATTGCCTCCGGGAAGGACTGATTAAAGATGGAAACGTTGATGAGGAAGAACTGCGGCAGCGGTTGCCCATTGTCTCCATTGCCTTTGTGACGGCTGAAAATGGACAATCGTTTACCTACCTGAATGGAATAAACGTTGAACACGAAATTCGCTCATTGGAAGTATCAAACGCGGTAAGCCGGGTTAGCGCCCTTCCATTTGTGCGGGAAGCTATGGTTGCCCTGCAACGCAAGGCCGGTGAATCCGGAGGCGTGGTAATGGATGGCAGGGATATCGGCACCGTTGTATTCCCCAACGCCGAGGTGAAGATATTTGTGTCAGCCAATGCTGAAGTACGTGCGCAACGCCGTTACGACGAGCTGATGGAAAAAGGACAACCCGCCTCTTTCGAGGCCATCCTGGAAAACATCCGTCAGCGGGACGAACTCGACCAGAACAGGGCTGTCAGCCCGTTGCGCAAGGCAGATGATGCAGTGGAATTAGATAATGGTCATCTCACCATTGAACAACAGGATGCTTGGCTCATGAACCTTGTAAACAAGAAACGAAATGGCCTACATTGAAATTGACGATCGTTCCGGATTTTGCATGGGCGTGGTCAAAGCCATCGACAAGGCCGAAGACTTTCTCTCAACAGGAACAACCCTATACAGCTTGGGCGATGTGGTTCACAACGGTTGCGAGATCAAACGTTTGGAGCAAAAGGGCATGCAAACCATCACTCAACAGGAGTTGGAAACACTCAGCGACATCGATGTGCTGTTCAGGGCACATGGAGAACCTCCCTCAACCTATGAACTGGCCAAACGCCAGAACATTCGCCTGATTGACGCCACCTGTCCAGTGGTGAGGGAACTGCAAAAACGCGTCAAGAAGGAATACGAATCAACGCTTGGAACCGGTACCCAATTGGTTATTTTTGGAAAGGCAGGCCATGCCGAAGTCATCGGCCTCAATGGACAGACGGCCAATTCAGCCATTGTCATTGAACACGTACAGGATGCCGAACAACTGGATTTTTCCAAACCCATCGTACTCTATTCGCAAACCACCAAGTCGCTGGACGAGTTCAGGGAATTGGTGGCCTACATTTCGGCACGGATGCTGCCTGGCGTACCATTTACCCACCACGATACCATTTGCCGTCAGGTGGCGAACCGTTTACCCCATCTTAGGAATTTCGCCACCCGGTTTGACAGTGTACTCTTTGTAAGTGGAGCCAGCAGTTCCAACGGAAAGGCACTGTATGATGCCTGCCGTGCTGTAAATGAGCGCACTTATTTTATAACCGGGGAGCAGGATATTGAACCTTATATGATAGAACATGCCGAACGTATCGGGATTTGCGGGGCTACATCCACCCCTTTCTGGTTAATGGAAAAGGTTAAAAAAAATGTGGAAAACCAACTGTCACACCATTAAATATGTACTTTTGCAGTAGGTTTTTTTATAGGTGTCAATTACGTAAAAGATTGAAAAATGGGTGCTATTAAAACAATTGGACTGCTTACTTCGGGTGGAGATGCTCCGGGAATGAATGCCGCTATTCGTGCGGTGACAAGGTCGGCCATCTACAACGGCTTGTCGGTCAAGGCTATTTACAAGGGTTATAAAGGACTGATAACGGGTGAAATCGTCGAATTTCAAACGCAGAATGTCAGCAACATCATCCAGCAAGGCGGGACCATCCTCAAGACAGCTCGTTGTGAAGAGTTCAAGACGCCGGAAGGCAGGGCTCTTGCGTATGAAACGCTGGTGAAGGAAGGCATCGATGCCCTGGTTGTGATTGGCGGAGATGGTACGCTGACAGGTGCCCGTATTTTCGCTTCTGAATACAATTATCCCATAGTAGGTCTGCCTGGCACCATTGACAACGATATATTCGGTACCGACTCGACCATTGGTTATGATACAGCATTGAACACCATACTCGATGCAGTAGACAAAATCCGCGACACGGCCACCTCGCACGAACGCTTATTTTTCATCGAAGTGATGGGACGTGATGCCGGTTTTCTGGCACTTAACGGAGCCATAGCCTCAGGAGCAGAAGCGGCCATCATTCCTGAAATTGCCACAGAAGTGGACCAACTGGAGGAGGTAATCAAGAAGGGTTTTAGAAAATCGAAAAGCAGCAGCATCGTATTGGTGGCCGAGAGTGAAAAGACAGGAGGTGCCATGCACTACGCCGAACGTGTGAAGAAGGAATATCCGGAATACGATGTCCGCGTGGTTATTTTGGGTCACGTGCAACGCGGTGGCTCACCTACGGCCTACGACCGCATCTTGGCCAGCCGTTTGGGTGAAGCAGCCATAGAGGCGCTTATTGATGGACAACGCAACATCCTGCTGGGTATAGAAAACGATAAAGTGGTGGCCATTCCCTTCAGTAAAGCCATCAAAAATGACAAACCCATTGATCCTGAATTGATGAAGGTGCTGAGCGTGTTGTCCATCTGACAACCGTCCTTCTGATAACGTTCAACGCTTGAAATAGGTATCCAATAAGGCCTGGGCGGCAGCGAAGGAGCTGATTTCCTCGTTGAGCACCTGGGCCTCTTTTTGTGCCAGAAGGGCCTGGATTTTCTTGTCGTGGTAGAAGTGGTTGCGCAGGTGTTCGTTGATGGATTCGTACATCCAGTAGCGTGATTGTACCGCCCGTTTGTGACGGAAAAAACCGTTGTTTTGTGTGAACGTCATGTATTCATACACCATTTCCATCACATCTCCGACACCGGCTCCTGTTTTTCCTGAATAGGTCAACACACGCGGTTTCCATCCGGAATCGCTGGGAGGAAACAGTTGGAGGGCATTTTTGTACTGTGTCTGCGTGACTAGAGCCTTGGGAATGTTGTCACCGTCGGCTTTGTTGATCACAATGCCGTCGGCCATTTCCATAATGCCCCGCTTGATGCCTTGTAGTTCATCGCCTCCACCGGTGATTTGAATCAAGAGGAAAAAATCGACCATGGAATGGACAGCCGTCTCGGATTGGCCTACCCCCACCGTTTCCACAAAGATGGTGTCGAATCCGGCAGCCTCACACAACACAATGGTTTCACGGGTTTTTCTGGCAACACCGCCCAAGGAACCGGCGGAAGGGGAGGGGCGGATAAACGCGTTTTCCTGTATGGAGAGCTGCTCCATGCGGGTTTTATCACCCAATATACTACCCTTTGAACGTTCGCTGCTGGGGTCTATGGCCAATACGGCCAATTTTTTTCCCGTCCCGATGAGGTGCATACCGAATGCTTCGATGGAGGTGCTTTTACCGGCTCCAGGTACTCCGGTAATGCCTACCCGGATGGAATTGCCGGTATAGGGCAAGCATTTTTCAATGATTTGCTGGGCTTTTTCCTGATGGTCCGCACGTGCACTTTCCACCAAGGTGACAGCTTGGCTCAGCATCACCCGGTCACCCTTGAGAATACCTTCCACATAATCCTCAGCCGAATAATCCTTTTTCTTGAGCCGCGTACTGCGGTACGGGTTCACGATAGGAGGTTGTTCGATGCCTTTTTGCACCGACAGGCTCTTGTAATGTGGATCGTTTTCCGGATGTTTCATTTTGAAGGCGAGACTTGCGCAGTGACAAACAAGCGAGTCTGGCTGTTGTTGGGGTCGTTGGTGAAAAGGGTAGCCCGTTGCACCACGTTTCCGCTGAAGGTGCCGGCATTGAACTCAACCCTCAGTTTGATGGATTTCCCTGCCGGAACAGCCATCTTTTCGGGTATCACTTTCATCCCATCATACTCCGGAACAATCTTACGGATCAGCAACTGGGTCTTTCCGGAATTGGTCAAGGTGACGTATTGGGTTTTCAATTCTTTCTGTTTCAGTGACCCCAGGTTCAACCGGGTGGTGGACAAGGTGCAAACCGGAGCGTTTTTCAGTTGGCTGTCCGTCAGTCTGGAAAAGTCCTCAGTGATGTAGGCACTAATCTGAATGGCATTTTTGGCGCTGGCTTTCACATTGTTGTCCATGACCAGGAAAAATTCATCCTCTTTACGGCCGTAATCCTTGGCCAGGCTGGCCCGGTAAGTAATGGTTATATACCCTTTTTTCCCGGGTTTCAGTTCTGTGTCAGAAGCGACAGCGGTGATGTGCGCAGGCACATTCCTGAGACTCAACTTGATTGTTTTTTCTGTGGTATTGATCAGGTTGATTTTTTCCGTGCGGATACTGCCTGTTTTGGCATCCAGGATGGAAATCTGTGTTTTATCGAGCCGCAATCCGCCCATGCTGCGTGGATACGTTTGTTCAATAGTGTTCTCATTGTCACTGGGCACCACATTTCCCTTGATGGACAAGATGATTTGGGCGTTGTTGGGGTCGTTGCAGTAAACGATAATGTTTTTATAAAACTCGTTGGGCCTTCCCACTGTGTTGAAGGTTACCTTGATGATGCCGGATGCCCCCGGTAAAACAGGCTCCTTTGTAAATTCGGGCGTGGTACAGCCACAGTCAGCATTGGCCCGCTGGATGACCAGGGGTGCTTTGCCCGTATTTTTAAAGGTAAAGGTACAAATAGCTTCCTTGATGTCTTCCTTGATGTCTCCAAAGTCGTATAGGCGACTGTCAAATTGAATGGTCGGTCCGGACTGGGCCAGTGCGGTCATGCTAAACAGCACAGCCAGTGTGCAAGCGGCAAGGTGTTTCATAGCGTTACTCCTTTTATGCGGGTGAAATTTTCGTACGTATAACTGAAAGGACAGTCAGCCGAGGCAGCATGGTGTTCAGAGAACGTCTTTTCCCATTCGTTGAAATCGATGACGGGGAAAAACGTGTCTGCCTCGAAATCGTGGTGGACAAACGTCAGGTAGAGTGTATCAACCAATGGATAGGTTTGTTGGTAAATGGAGGCGCCTCCGATGAAGAAGACTTTTTTATCGTCCGTACACATGGCCAAGGCTTCTTCCACCGAACGGGCGGTTTCGCAGCCTTCAAACGTTTCGTCGTCGAATGTTAACACTATGTTGCGCCGTTTGGGCAAGGCGCCCTTCGGCAGGGAAAAAAAGGTATTCCTGCCCATGATGACGGTGTGCCCCAGGGTTATTTCCTTGAAGTGTTTCAGGTCACCGGGAAGGTGGCACAACAGCTTGTTGTCTTTCCCGATGGCGTTGTTGTTGGCTATAGCGACAATGATTCCGGTTTCCATAGAGTGGGTTTATACGGCAACGGCACCCTTGATGTGCGGGTGCGGGTTGTAGTTTTCAAGGGTGAAGTCTTCGTAAACGAAGTCAAAAATCGAAGTGCGTTCAGGATTGATGCGCATGGTAGGCAGCGGCCTAGGTTCACGGCTGAGTTGTTCATGAATCTGGTCCAGGTGGTTGAGGTAGATATGGGCATCGCCCAACGTATGGACGAAGTCGCCGGCCTTGAGTCCGGTGACCTGAGCCGCCATTTGCAGCAAGATAGCATAGGATGCTATGTTGAACGGTACTCCCAGGAAGATGTCGGCACTCCGTTGGTAGAGTTGCAGGCTCAGTTTTCCGTCCGCCACATAAAACTGGAAGAAGGCATGGCAGGGAGGAAGGTTCATATTGGGCAGGTCGGCCACGTTCCAGGAGCTGACAATGATGCGCCGCGAGTCAGGGTTATGCTTGATGGTTTCGATGGCCTGGGTGATTTGGTCGATGTTGCCTCCGTTGTAATCGGGCCACGACCTCCATTGGTAGCCGTAAATGTGTCCCAGATCACCGTTTTCGTCGGCCCACTCGTTCCAGATCCGGACGCCGTTTGCATGTAGATATGCCAGATTGGTGTCGCCTTTTAAAAACCACAACAACTCGTGGATGATGGACTTCAGGTGCAGTTTTTTGGTGGTCAGGCAAGGGAATCCTTCCTCCAGGTTAAACCGCATTTGATGGCCAAAAAGACTGATGGTGCCTGTACCGGTGCGGTCTTCCTTCCGGACACCTTCATCGAGTACCCGTTGTAATAGGTCCAGATATTGTTTCATGATGTAATTCCTACACCACAAACCTACGAAAAATATGCGAGTATTAAAACAATTTGTAGGTTGTTTTGAGCACCTTGAATTCGCTTCTGCGGTTGATTTGGTCGGCGATTTCCTGTTGTTCAGGTGTAAGGGTACCGATGTATCCTTCGTCCAGGTAGGTGTCTTCTTTTAGGAAGCGGTAGGTCTTTTCCAGGCGGCTGTCCACCTTCACCGGTTGGCTTTTTCCATACCCTTTGGCCACCAGACGATCTTTTTCCACGCCCTGTTCAACCAGGTAATTGACCACCGATTGGGCCCGTTGCTCAGAAAGCGTGTTGTTGAAGGCTTCCGTGCCGATACGGTCGGTGTGGGCGCCAATCTCGACAATGATGTGCGGGTTGTCCAGCATCAGTTTGTGTAAGCCTTCCAAGGCAGGCAGGGAAGCATCAGTAAGCGTTGCTTTGTTGAATTCAAAGAAGATGTTGTCAATACGGACCGGGCGGTACAAGGGGGTCAGTGTGAAATCAACCCGATAGCTGGTGTCCTTTTCCCGGTCGAGGGCATAAAAACGGTTGGAGTTGTTCAGGTACGAACGAGCCGTACCCAATAGGGCATATTCCGCACCCTTTTCAATGCCAATCTTGTAGGTTCCATCCTTGTCGGTACGAATTTTGGTATTCAACCCCTTATCGTTGATCAGCCGGATAGTGGCATCGGGTACAATCTCACCAAAGTTATCACGAACGGTCCCTTGCGCAAAAATGGCTGTCTTGGCCAGTTCAAAGCTGTAAATTTGATCCCAGCCCTTACTTTCTTTGCGGTTGGTAGAAAAGTAGCCTTTTTCTTCCTTACCGTAAAAGGTGATTCCGAAATCATCTCCTTGAGAATTGAGGGGTAAACCCATGTTTTCAACACGGTATGCGGTGTCACGTTTCAAGTTTGCCACAAATAAGTCCAGCCCTCCGAAGCCGGGTTGCCCGTCGGAAGAAAAGTAGAGTGTGCTGTCGTTGCGCAGACAGGGAAAAACCTCGTCGCCAGGCGTGTTGACCAAAGGACCCAGGTTCTCGGGCGCACCAACTGATTTTTGTCCCATTTCGCAGCGCCAGATATCTTTACCTCCAAAGCCCCCTTTCAAGTCGGATACAAAATAGAGGTACTTGCCATCTGACGTGATAGCCGGGTGGGCAAACAGAATGGAAGAATCGCGGTGCAGGAGTACTTTTTGGGGCTCACTCCATTCAGCACCCGAGCGGACTGATTTGAATATTTCCACCTTGGAAAAGGTTTGTATGGAGTCCGATTTGGTGACACATCGAGTGAAATACAGGGTCTTACCATCGCCTGTAACCGAACCGGCACCCTCGTCAAATTCAGAGTTGATGGGAGCCTCAATAGGCTGCGGTCTCGTCCAGTTTCCGTCAACATCTTTGCTGCTTATCCAAAAATCGTTGTCAGGCAAGCCTGTTATACGGCTGGGTTTGCTGTCTTTTTTTACCTTTCCGGACGAACTGAATAACATCGTTTTGTAGTCCTGAGGTAATAAAATGGGTGAAAAGTTGCCTTTTCTGGTGTTCAGGTTCGTGTTTTTTTTAACCTGATAGGTCGGACGTTTGGCTGACCATGCCTTGATGCGGTTACAGGCATAAACCCCGTTCAATGCCAACAGATCTTCCGGATGACTGTCTAAAAAGCGGTTGAAATGGGTAGCTGCCTCTTCGTACTTGCCGTTTTTTTGTAGCGTTTGCCCCAAACGCAAGTAAAGGGTATCGTTGAGGTAATTGTATCTCAACGCTTTGCGGTATTCACTTTCTGCTTTTAGGGGGATGTTGAGGAGGCGGTAACACTCTCCCCGGTTGAATGAGACACTGGCTTTTTGTGTTTTTTCGCTGGAAGAAAGCACGCGGTAGGCCTTGCCGTATAGCGTGGCAGCTGCGTTGTACTCACCGTATGCATACGCTTTGTCCGCTTTTCTAACGGCCAAATACGAAGAACAGGCTGTCAGTAAACAGCAAGTCACAAGTCCAATTAACAGGTAAGCGTTACGCATGACCCAATAACGAAAAAACAGGTTTCTTATTGTCCTAAGGCCGTAAAAGCGAGCTGTCACCGTAACTAAGAAAGCGGAAGCCATTGTCAAGGGCGTATTGATAGACTTCTTTCCAGTGTTCATCGCCCAAAAAAGCTGAAACCAGGAGCAATAAGGTGCTCTTGGGCTGATGGAAGTTGGTAATCAAGGTATTGACAACTTTAAACGCATAACCTGGCGCAATGAGCAGGCGGGTTGAGGCTGTGAAGTTCCGGTATCCCATGTTGTCCAAGTACGTCAATAAGGCGTTCAATGCTGTCTTCAGGTCGGGAACGTCTTTCAAGGAATCATCCTGATAGGCGTACCATTGGTCAAGCGTCCACTCCAGCGGTTGAAGGTCTGGGTGTCGTACCAGTTGGTGTCCAAACCAGTAGAGGCTTTCCAGGGTGCGCACCGTTGTCGTGCCGACAGCGGTGATATGCCCTTCGTTACGGATAAGGTCTTCAATCAGACTACGTTCCACGGTGATAAACTCGGCGTGCATGGTATGTTGCCTGAGTCGGTCCGACTGGACAGGTTTGAAGGTACCGGCTCCCACATGCAGGGTTACTTCGCTGCGTTGAATACACTTTTGGTCTATACCCTCCAGTACGCGTTCAGTAAAGTGTAAACCGGCTGTTGGAGCAGCTACCGATCCTTCAATTTTCGAATAGACCGTTTGGTAATCGGTTTCGTCGCTGGCCTCCGATTGACGGTTAAGATAGGGCGGAATGGGTATCTGACCCGCAGCCTCCAGGAGATCGCCAAATCGGACGGGTTGGGTCGCCCGGTTTGAATCCTCCCAGTGAAAACGTACCCGGAAAGCATTGTCCACAGGCTCGCCTCGTTCTGCCGTCAACACAATGTCCCTTCCATCAATTGTCAGGTTTCTGCTCAGAACCCCTTGTTTCCACTTTTTCAGGTTGCCGATGAGGCACATCCATTCGCAGGTGGTTTCAGCCTGGAAGTTTTGGGCGTAATCGGCCGGAGAAAGCGGTTCCAGACAGAAAATCTCCATGTGGGCTCCAGTTTCCTTTTGGAAGAACAGGCGGGCATGGATGACCTTGGTATTGTTGTACACCAGCATGCTGTTGGGGTCCAATAGGTCGGGTAAATCGGAAAATCGGGTATGCGAAAGTACCCCCGATTGATAAAGCAGCAAGTTAGAACTGTCCCTGGGCTCAACGGGAAATTTTGCAATCCGGTCTTCCTCCAACGGGTAGTCGTAGGGTTCCATGTGGATGGACCGGATGGTTTCAAGCAATGACATGGAGGTAGTGGTTAATGGAAGAGAGGTTGTACCTTTAGGTTACAACCTCTCTTTGTGATAGACGGTCATTGACCCTTCTGACAGGAATGCCGTAATGATTGAATTATGTGTGAGAACATTCTCCGCCGGAATGAAACGGAGATGGCTGATTAGAAGCGATAACGGACGCCAAATGCTCCGCCAAAGTCGTTGTAACCCCCTGCTCCGAAAATGATAGCCGGACGGGAGTCGATGCTCAATTGGATGGGCACGCTGGGAAAGGTGTATTCAATACCAATCTGTCCAACGATACCGGCACCAAATCCGCCGCTGTTGATACGGATACCTGCACCCGGACCAACATACCAGGCAAAACCTTCGGTCAGTTGTTCTTCAAGCGACCATTTCCAATGGTAGATACCTGTCAGGGCAAAACCACCATAAGTTCCAAAACCCAAATCGGCTTCCAAACGGTTGGCATCACCCAAATCCATCTGGTATGAAACTTCGGCTCCATTGTTGTTGCCGCCATTAAAACGAACACCAATGCCTTTGTCTTGAGCAAACGTTGTGGCAACCATAGCCAGGCCAACAACCACACATGCAATCACTTTTTTCATAGGTTTTTTAGTTTTGTATTGTACAAAAGTACGGTTAAATTTCATTTTTGCAAGAAGTTCTTCAACTTGTTTTGACTCTGAACGGAAAAACAGTTTATCGTTTGCAAATGGCCTTATAGTCGCAATATTCGCACGAGGATAACGCCTCACATTGAACGAAAGGTACAGCTGGGTTGAACAGTTCGTGTAATACGCGTTGCAGTTCGCCCCAAAACAGATCATCATGGGGAGCATAATCGGCCAGGGTTACCTTATCTTTTCCGGAACGAAGTTGGATGTCGCCTGAATAATCGTCGGCGCCGGCTTTGTTGATGTACAAAAGCTTGGGATTCAACTGCCATTCAGGTTTGGTTCGGTGCAGGATGGCGCAATAAGTAAGTAGTTGGAAGATGTGGCTGGCTCGTTTTGGTTTCGGTCTGAACAATGCTTCAATCGAATCTGGAGAGGCAGCATCACCACCACCTGTTTTATAATCGACCACGGTCCATGTCCCATCCTTGTAATGCATGCGGTCTATGGTGCCGCCCAGTCTGAGCAAAAGACGGCCATTGATGGTCTCAATGGGAACCAGGTATTCCACCTGGGTCTCCATTCCAACTAATTCAAACGGTGCCTCCTGTTTCTCGAGTTCCACAAACGTACGCAGGAAATGGGTCAGCAGCCTGAGCCGGATCAGTTGCTCACCACTGAATTCGGGCGTTTCTTCCGATTCGGGCTTGAGATGGAAAAAATTGATTCCCATGACATACCTGGCCAACTTATCAATGGAATGAACCGATGCAATCCAAGGTTCAAGGTCTGCCGGACAGATAGTCCCCTGTATCGTGCCTTCCTTCAACCCTCTTTGTATGGTTTTTTCCCTACGTGCCGCTTCTACTTCAACCGGACCGGGACGTTTTCCTGCTTTACGTAGCAGGATATCAGTATACAGGTATTCCGCCGCATGATGGAAACATGTCCCCAGCATGGCTCCGTCTATTTCATCACTGATGGTTTCTTCTTCTTTCAAGTTGGCCACATAACGGAAATAAAACCGAAGCGGGCAATCGATATAGGTATTCAGCGCCGTGGGTGACAACAGGTGGTTGCCAGTACTGCTGTTGAACCGATGGCACAGTGTATCCATCAGGTGAGTTGATTTGTCAACCCGTAGATTTCGGGCAGAGCTCAATCCCATGGTGGTATGCAATTGATAGCAGGAAATGGGTTGCTGAGCGTCAACCAGCAGTTGGAGCATGAAGCGGCTCATTTCTCCACGGTTTAATCCATCGCTCGAGGTATTGTAGGCTAGTGTGATGTGCTCAGCCCGTTGAAGCAGACGGTAGAAATAATAAGCAAAAATGGAATCCTTATGGTCTGATGTGGTCAAGCCGAAACCCTTTCTGAGGTTATACGGGATAAACGATACGTCGTTCGCCGATTTAGGCAGCATCCCCTCGTTGACCGACAGGATGAGCACGTTCTTGAAATCGAGGGTACGGGTTTCCAGCATCCCCATGATTTGCATCCCCCTGACCGGTTCACCTGAAAAGGGAATACTGGTCACAGAAATGACCCGCTGCAACAAGGAAGTGAATACAGGCATTCCAACCTCCACCAACCCTTCGTTGAGTGTATCCCTGAGGCGGGAAATCAAGGTATAACATTGGAATATGGACTCCTGAAACAAGGGGTCGTCTTGTTGGCTATCTTCCTCCTCGCTAGGTTCAGCTGCTTTTTTTCGTGAAAGGTTGGACAGAACGTTCATGAGCCTTTCAGCCAATTCAACACTGTTGTTGACAGGTGTGAACAGCTCCTCCAGGAAAGCATCCTGCCACAGGATCCGGGTAGAAACACGAAACAAGTTCTGTTGCTTGATTTCCGCTTCAACCCGGCTTGCAGCAGCACTGGACATGACCACCAACGGATGTTGGAGGATGGGCAGCAAGTACCTGAAATTGAAGCGTGATACGCCTTTTTTGTCTGTCTGCACACCGGATGTGTGCATGAGACACACGCGGTTGATGAGGTTGCTTACGGGTGCCTGCGATAAAGGAAACCCCATGGTCACATTCAACTCACTGACCGTTTCGGGGATGCTGTGAAGTACAGGCAGCAACAACGATTCATTGCACAGTACCACGGCTGTTTCTTCGGGTTTGAATCCAGGCCCCAGCGATTTGATCCATTCGGGCAGGTAACGCGCCTGCGCGTTTTCAGAAGCCGAGGCTACAAAATCCAGGTGTTTCCTGTTTTTTATAAACGCGTCGAAGTGTTCTGCGCCCAGTTGGTTGGGGAAATGCTCCAGGTTCTGTCGCATGAAGCGACCGGCTTCGTGATTGTTTACCTGAAGGTAACTGTTGTCGTAATCCCAGAAAAAAAGCGCCTTGTCTTGTTTGAGCAGGTGGTTGAATAATTCTTTCTCGCACTGGTTCAGCACATTGAAACCTACGAAGACGTATTTTTCATACGAAAAGATACCCCCTTCGTTCTTGCGAAGACCCTCTACTACCTTTCTGTTTAGCATTCCTTCGTATGCCAGCCCATCGTGCTCAAGCGTTTCCTTGAAGCTGGAGTATACCTGCATGAGGCAATTCCAATTTTCAATGAAGCGCCGCTTGAGTTCCGTCTTGCGACTGGGGTCGAAATGGTCAAAAAAACGACGGATGATCGATACCTGTTCTTCCGACAAGTGTTCAAGGGTATCGGTGAATGCGGCCTGTTCCTTGATGTTGCGGAACAACTGGGTGGCATCGGCCAGGTTCTTGTCCACATCGTCAAAGTCGCTCAGCAAAAGTTCGCCCCACAGGTAAAATTCATCAAAGGATTCAGGCTGTTGGCTTACCTCTTGGAAGGTCTTGTACAAGCGGGCAACCAGAGAAAGGGTATCGGCCACCTTGAGCGTAGACTGGCTCTCAAACAAGTTGTTGATGGTCAGAAAGGAAGGAGTCCAGATGGGTTTTCCGGCCAGTTCCAACAAATGTTCGCTGAAAAACAACTTGGCCCTGTTGTTGGGAAAGATGACAGCGATGTCGGAAAGACGGTCGCCATAGTGCTGATAAAGGTGCTGAGCGGTAAGCCGAAGAAAGGATTCCATACCGGTAGGTTCGATTGGCTAATGTACAAAAAAGTAAGGCCCAAACCGTGTGTTTTCTAAAAAATGCGTATTTTCGAGTCCGATTCAAACGGAAAAAACTGGGTATGAAACACTTATTGGCCAGAAAATACCTTGCTGAGTTGATTCAGGAAGCTGAGGAAAACCAACATGGCTTTCGACGTCATTTGTCGGCCTGGAATTTGGTGTTGCTTGGTGTGGGATGCATTATCGGAGCAGGCATATTTGTCCTGACCGGCTCTGCTGCAGCCAATTTTGCAGGTCCTTCGTTGATCATTTCTTTCCTCCTGTCTGCTTTAGGCTGTGCCTTTGCGGGTTTGTGCTACGCCGAATTTGCGTCGATGATACCCATTTCCGGCAGTGCCTATACCTACGGTTACGCTACATTGGGTGAGTTGGTCGCCTGGATCATCGGATGGGACTTGATACTGGAATACCTGTTTGGGGCGGCAACCGTTGCAGTGGGTTGGAGTGGTTATATGGTCAGTTTCCTGGGTGATTTTGGTGTGGATTTACCCACAGCCATAGCCGGTGCTCCCTTCAGTTATGATAGAGAAGGATGGCACCTCACCGGTTCCATTGTCAATTTTCCCGCCATATTCATTGTAGGCATCATTACATCCATCTTGGTGCTGGGCATCCGGGAATCTGCCAAAGCAAATAATATCATCGTGGTGGTCAAGGTGGCTGTCATTTTACTGTTTGTCGGCTTTGGGTTATCACACATTGAGGTGGGAAATTGGGTGCCGTTCATACCTGAAAATACGGGAACCTGGGGGCATTACGGAATTTCAGGCATTTTGGCCGGGGCCGGGGTGATCTTTTTTGCCTACATAGGCTTTGATGCTGTATCTACAACAGCACAGGAAGCCATCAACCCCAAACGGGACTTGCCCATCGGGATTATGGCCTCACTGGGAGTCTGTACGGTATTGTACATAGCCGTGAGCCTGACCATGACAGGCATAGTGCCCTATACGGAACTCAATGTTCCGGCACCCGTTGCTGTGGCCGTGGATCGTTTTGGGGAAGGCATGAGGTGGCTGGGTCCACTGATCAAGATAGGAGCCATAGCCGGACTGACTTCTGTTGTGTTGGTGCTGATTCTGGGACAGAGCCGCGTTTTTTTCACCATGGCTGCCGATGGCTTGTTGTGGAAGCCGTTTGCCAAGGTGCATTCCCGATACAAGACACCCTATGTGACCACCTTGGTTACAGGAACGGTATGCGCCATACTGGCCGGTTTGTTTCCCATCGGACTGTTGGGGGAGATGGTTTCAATTGGCACCCTGTTGGCCTTTATCATTGTATGTGCCGGCATCATCGTCTTGCGTCGTCGTGAACCCGATGCACCCCGTTCGTTCAGGACGCCTTGGGTGCCGTTCGTACCCATCATGGGCATCATCGTCTGTTTTGTGGAAATGGCTTCTTTGCCCATGGATACCTGGGTTCGTCTGCTGGGTTGGATGCTGATTGGTTTCGTCATCTACTTTACCTACGGAAGGCGGCACAGCAAGGTGCAGGCCAGGTTTAGACGGTAAGTGTCCAATCAGGCCAAAGGGAGGGATATGAAAAATTCGGTACCTTTGCCAACCTCGCTTTTTAACCAGATTTCCCCATTCATCTTTTCGATAAACTCCTTGCACAGGATGAGGCCAAGCCCGGTGCCGCTTTCCCGGTTCGTGCCTTTGGTGCTGAAGTTGGTATCGATGCGGAACAACTTGGGTATGTCTTGCTCTCTGATGCCTACTCCTGTATCTTTTACAGAAAGAATGATCCTGTCCTCCTCCGTTTTTCCGGAAATAGTGATGCTGCCGCCTTCGGGTGTAAACTTGATGGCATTGCTCAGTAGGTTGCGCATGACAGTGTTCAGCATATTGTCATCGGCCATCACCATGTAGTTCCGTTCGCATTGACACTGAATCTGAATTTTTTTATGAAGCGCCTTGGGTTGTATGGTGGTTTTGGCCTGATCAACCACAGCTTCAAGGGAAATGGGAGCAATTTTTACGCTGATGGTGTTGGTTTGCAGGCGTGCCCATTCTAACAAGTTGGTCAGCAATTTGTATCCCTGCGTGGAAGACTCCTTAACCAGCATGGCATATTCCTCCAGGTTCTCATACTGCTTGTTTTGAATATCGGAAATCAAAATATCGCTGATGCCAATCAAACCTGAAAACGGATTCTTCAGGTCGTGTGAAATGATGGAAAAGAATTTATCCTTGGTGGCATTCAGCTCCTTGAGCTCTTCAACATAAACCGCATTTTGAGCACTGATCCGGTCTTTTTCCCTCAACGACTCAATCATGGAATTCATGGAATGTGACAGGTCACCGGAAAAAGACACCACCTGGTTTAAATCCCCCTGTGAAATCTGCTGGATTTGCCAGGCCATGTGGCGGAGTTCAGCCTGAAGATTTTTGAAAACATCAGCAAAACTGTTTTTGGTTGGAGGAACCGTATCCAGCTTTCCATTGGATAAGTCAATGACAAACTGATAATTGTCGTTAAACTGGTTGGTGAACAATTCCAATTCATCCCTGAGGTCGTTTAACGCCTGGCTGTCCGATTTGGGAATGGATAAGAAATCAACATGTATGGGCCTGCCGCTTTTTGGGGTACGAACAACTTCAGTTAGCCGCTCAATGATGTAACGGTTATTGTTATTCATGGGGTAACGGGTTGATGGAAAAACGACAGGTCCGGTCGCCGGTACACCAGCAGTCAATCTCCCTAACCGTGTAAGTGTTGCCGGTATAGACTTCGAAAACACCTTCAAAAAAGCCTTCATCAAAGTCGCAAACGGTAAAGTTGGTAACGGGCAGGCCTGAGCAATCAAGGTCTTCCGAAATGGTGACGGTAAGGGAAAGGTTGGTGGCATCCAACTTTTCAACCCGCATGATGCCAATGCCATATTCCAAAAACTTGGCATTTAATTGAGCAATGAATCCGTTTATGGGAAGGCTTTTGTCCAGCACCTCGGTACAAAAGGCCACACCCGACTGTTTGCCCGCTTTTTTAAACAAACGGCAGGCCGCTTCGTCACCATACGTTTCGCCTAGAATATCCCGCATGCTGTATTGCATCAGCCGGTACATTTCAACACGCGTGTTCATGCCCAGATTCGGGCGCCCTAAGGTTATGTCTCCCAATCGTTTCCAGGAAAATTGCTCCATGGCCAAGTTGTCAAATAGTGTAAATACAAAAGTAGTTTAAAATTGGTAATTGCATCAAAAAACGCACTGGTTTAAACAGGCACAATTTGTTTTTCGTCCACGTACCACAGGAAGCCTTCGATGGCCGGATAACCCATGGCGGTCAACAACTGCATGTATTCCTTTACCTGTCTGTGATGGGAAGCAGCCGGCTTTCCAAACTTGAAATCGACCACCGTCAACGTGTCATCATCCTGCATCACGCGGTCGGGGCGCTTCATCAAGGTATGACCCGATGCGTCATGAGTGAGGATGGAGCATTCGTTGAATAAACGGTGGCGCCCTGAAAACCAATCGGTTGCCTGGGGATGGCTCAGTGCTTTCCGTACATAGGTCAGGCATTCCTCTGCCTGTTCGCTGTCCAACAGGCCCTCGTGGATTAGGTCATTGATGGCTGGTGCCACGTCTTCAGGGGTGCGGATAGCGGAGAATAGCCGGTGATACAGCTTGCCCCTGTCAATGAATTGATTGTGGTAGCCCTCGGTGTCCCAACCTTGGCTGAAGGCCTTCGATCGGGTGGATTGGCGGAAAAAGGCGGTGTGTTCGCGGCTGTCAAAGCCAACAGGGATATCAATGCCCAAAGGCATCAACTGTTGCATGGCGGCTTTCCGGGTCGTTTCTGGTGACAGTTGTACTGTGCCTATGGACACCGTGGTTTCATCCCCTTGTTCCTCGCCCAACAGAGTAAGGGCTTTCAGTGTATCCAGAAGCAGGTCGGAAATCGTGGTCGGTTCTTTATCATCCGATTCACCGGATTTCTTCTTTGCACTATTTTTCTCTTTTCCGAACACCACCAGGTTGCATCTGGCCCTGGTGAATGCCACATAAAGCACATTGATGCTGTCCAAGTAGAGCTGAAGGGTTTCTAGCTTATAGTCTGGTGAGAAGATGGTTTCTGCCAACACCTTTCCATATTTCACCGGCATCAACCGCAGTTGATTGAAAGGGGCGAGGGTGGGTTCACACCATAGCATGTCTGGTTTTTCACCCTTCAACTTCCAGTCGCAAAAGGGTACAAAGACCGTATGGAATTCCAATCCCTTGGCTTTGTGGATGGAGAGGATACGAATGCCTTTTACACCCGTGCCGGAAGGTACACTGACCTTTGAAAGGCTGTCGTCCCAGTATTCGATGAAGGTGGGCAGGTCGGAGGAATGATGTTCCAGATATTCGTTCAACTTATCCATGAAGGTGTACAGGAAGCTGTCCTGACCTTCCATTTTATCCATCGAGAAACATCGGAACAGCGTTTCCACCAATTCGTGCAGAGGAAGTTGCCGGAGTGTGTCAACCTGTTGCGTGAATTCCGCCGGAAGTAGTTTGTCGGGACGCTCGGTAAACAGGGTGTCAAAATCGATATCGGTTTCCAGTATATCCCGTTGGTAGTCGATGGAAAGCTGTGCGGTGAGCAATTCATTGCCGGGATCGGCCAGCAGTCTGAGTGCCGTTATGAGCAGTTGCAACGACCTCGAAGCTGATAACAGGAAGGCTTCGTCGGAGATGATGTCATACGAAACACCCTGTTGCTCCAGTTCCGGGTTCCGGTGACCGGTAAAATAATCGGCAATGCGTGAAATATGCTTGTTGTTTCGTGCCAGGATGGCCATTTGTTCAGCCTTGACACCCTGAAGTTGCAGGGTTTCCACTTCCTTGAACAGGCATTCGAGCTGTACTTGTTCGTAGGAGTTTTCATCGGAGGATGACAAAAAGCGAAGCTTGACATATCCGTTCGAACCTTCACGCACCGCTTCTTGCTCAACCGAAGCATAAGCTTGCCTGATATCTTCAGCCTGTATGTCGTTTACCGATTCCAGGCTGGAAGCCGCCACTTCCGTGAGCTGTCTGAACAGTTGGTTGTTGAAGTCAATCACAACAGGGTCGCTGCGCCAATTCTGGTTTAACGTTTCAATGCTCACATCAGATGCGTCCATCTGTTGTTCGATTCCTCCCAAAATCCGCCAATCGCCGTTGCGCCACCGGTAGATGGCCTGTTTCTCATCGCCCACCACCAAACTTTTGTATCCGTTTGCCAGGCATTCAGCCAGGATGGGCTTGAATGTTTCCCATTGCAGGCGGGAGGTGTCCTGGAATTCATCGAATAAAATGTGGTTGATTTCAGTTCCCGTCTTTTCAAACACGAACGATGTATCTTGACCGGAGATGAACTCGCTCAGGAGGGCATTGGTATCAGAAAGCAGAAAGCGGTTTACGGCACTGTTGAGTTGCTTTACTGTGGCGTCAATGTCCGACAACAGCCCCACGCTGCTCAAGTGACGGATGGAATGACGGCAGGTGAGGATGTCAGGTGCCTGTTTGGCGCGCAGGGCTTCGGTTTCGAGCAGCAAGGGCAAAAGTTGCTGTTCAACCATTCCGATAATTTCGTCGCGGCGGCGGTGTGTTTTGGCCACCCAGCTTTCCGGATTCTCTATGCCTTTTCTTATCCTTGGTCCAACTACGCGTGAATCACACTGGCCGTTTTTAAGTTTGATGAAATAAGCAGGCATACCACCAATTCCAAATGAAAAGTCTGGTATCGTCAGGTTATGAGCCTCCAGTAGGGTAAAAAAGGGGAGAACTGCTTCCTTGAGAATGGCCTCCTTTTTCGCCTGAAGCGCTTGCAGTTCCTTTTTAAAGTTCTGCAAGAAGCGTTTATCTTGAAGCTGTTCCCGCAAATAACGTTCCTTTTCCCTGAAAAATTCCTTAAAAATGGTATTTCCGAACTCATTCAGTACAGCATCGATGCGCAAGACCTTGCCTTCCCGGTACACTTCCTCCATGTAGTCTGAAATCCAATCGAGTAACACGGGGTCTTCGTTGCTGCGGTCCAACAGGTTGTGTACAGCCTCGTTCAAAACGGCGGCATTGTTCAATTCAATGTTGAGGCTGGTGCCGACTCCCAGTTCCCTGGCCAGGTTACGCAGAATGGACTGGAAATAGCTGTCAATGGTTTCCACCCGAAAGCGCCCGTAATCGTGTATGATGAGCTGTAATGATTGAGCCGCGTTGTTTCGGATGGTACGGGTGTCCAAGCCTGTTTCCTTCACCAGCGTGGCGGTCATGCCAGTGGCCGGTTGGACCGGATTCAGCCGGGAAAGTTGCCACAACGCATTCAGAATGCGTTCCTTCATTTCAGCCGTGGCCTTGTTGGTGAAGGTTACGGCCAGCGTGTTGCGGTAAGCGTCCGGTCGGTTAAGCAACAACTTGACATATTCCACCGTGAGGCGCCAGGTTTTTCCGGACCCGGCAGAAGCTTTGAAAACGCTGAGCAGAGGCATGGTGTGCTGAAGGATTGTTGACAAATATCGGGATAAGATTTGGTTCTTCGAACGATAAAAACGGTATTTTTGCACCCTAAGCAAGAACCATCCAATCTCGTTGTAACCCATGATAGTCTGTATTGCCGAAAAGCCCAGCGTTGCCAGAGAAATAGCTGCCGTACTGGGTGCGAACCAAAAACACGAAGGCTACATGGAGGGGAACGGCTACCAGGTAACATGGACGTTCGGCCACTTGTGTACCCTGAAAGAACCCCACGAGTACGCGCCGCAGTGGAAGTTCTGGAGTCTGGCCGCCTTGCCCATGATTCCCCCACGTTTTGGTATTAAGCTCATCGACAACGAGGGCTACCGCAAGCAGTTTGCCTGCATTGAACGCCTCGTAACCGCAGCCGACGAGGTGATCAACTGCGGGGATGCCGGGCAGGAAGGGGAGCTGATTCAGCGCTGGGTATTGCAGAAGGCAGGCTGTACGTGTCCGGTAAAACGGTTGTGGATTTCGTCACTGACCACCGAATCCATTCGGGAAGGGTTTGGCGCGCTTAAACCACAGGATCATTACCGGTCACTGTATGAGGCAGGGCTGCTTAGGGCTATAGGCGATTGGTTGCTAGGGATGAATGCCACCCGGCTGTTTACGGTCAAGCATGGAAAAGACCGACAGATCTTGTCCATTGGCAGGGTGCAGACTCCAACCCTGGCCCTGATTGTGAACCGCCAGCAGGAAATTGAACAGTTTGTGCCGCAAACCTACTGGGAATTGAAAACCACCTACCGCGATACCACGTTTTCGGCCACGCAGGGGCGTTTTTCCACGAAAGAGGAGGGGACAGTCTTGCTGGAGCGGATGGCTGAGGCACCCTTTTCCATCACCCAGGTTTCAGCCAAAAAAGGCACCGAATCTCCACCCCGCCTGTTCGACCTGACATCGCTTCAGGTGGAATGCAACAAAAAATTCGCCTTTTCGGCTGAACAGACCCTGGGATTGATTCAGTCGCTATATGAGAAGAAATTGACGACCTATCCCCGTGTGGATACCACCTACCTGAGTGAGGACATCTACCCCAAGGTGGTGCCCACGCTGAAAGGGCTGGTGGATTACCAACCATTGACTGCCCCCTTGCTCGAGGCTCCCATTCCTCGTTCCAAAAAGGTGTTTGACAACACCAAGGTGACCGACCACCACGCCATCATTCCTACCGGTGTGAAGCCTGCAACGTTGTCGGCAGAGGAACGGCGTGTGTATGACCTGGTAACCCGTCGGTTTATAGCTGCCTTTTATCCCGATTGCCGGTTTTCTACCACCACGGTGTTGGGAGAAGCGGCCGAGGTACCCTTCAAGACAACCGGCAAGCAGATTCTCGAACCCGGTTGGCGGGTTGTCTTTGAAAAAGAAGCCACAGGATCTGCATCAGGAAACGACGGAGCAGATTTAGACGATCCCAACACCCCTCAACCCGATGAGGAACGCACGTTGCCGGTCTTTGTGAAGGGTGAATCCGGCCCCCATCAACCGGATTTGGCCGAAAAACAAACCCAACCCCCCAAGCCCTACACGGAGGCCACCCTGCTGCGTGCCATGGAAACGGCAGGCAAGCAGGTGGATGACGAGGAATTGAGGGATGCTTTGAAAGAAAACGGCATCGGTCGTCCATCTACCCGGGCCAATATCATTGAAACCTTGTTCAAACGCCAGTACATTCGGAAAGAGCGGAAGAACCTGTATGCAACCCCAACAGGCGTGGCCTTGATTCAGTTGATCAAGGTGGACCTGTTGAAATCGGCAGCACTGACCGGTTTGTGGGAGAAGAAGTTACGACAAGTTGAACGTAGGGAGTACGATCCAGCTTTGTTTTTGGAAGAATTGAAGTCCATGGTGGTAGAGGTTGTGGACACGGTTAAGAACGAGCGCTGAAACAAAGCAACGTATTTTTGCTAAGTCCAGTTTGCAAAATACACATTTCTTACTATCTTTGTCCTTTCAAACCCCGTGGCATGGAACAATTCTATCGCACACACAAATACCTGGTTGAACACGTACAGTCGCATGTACGCAGACAGTTGATGGATGAAATCGACTGGAACGACCGTCTGATTGGCATCAAGGGAAGTCGTGGTGTGGGAAAGACGACGTTTCTGTTGGATTATGCCAGGGAAAAATTCGGAACAGACCGTTCGTGTCTGTACGTCAACCTGAATCATTTTTATTTTACCAAACACAGTTTGGTTGAGTTTGCCACAGCATTCTACCAACAAGGTGGCAGGATCTTACTCATCGACCAGGTGTTCAAATACCCGGAATGGTCCAAGGAATTACGGGCTATATACGATACATTGAAGGAATTACGCGTGGTCTTTTCCGGATCTTCCGTCATGCGGTTGAAAGAGGAAAATCCCGATTTGGTAGATGTGGTGAAGTCGTACAACCTCAGGGGTTTTTCCTTCCGGGAATACCTGAATTTGATGGCCGGAACCAGTTTGACCTCGTATACCTTGCACGAATTACTGGACAATCACGAACAGATTGCTGCCGACATATTGGGTAAGATTGATCCGTCTGCCTATTTCAAAGATTACCTGCATCATGGGTTTTATCCCTTTTTCCTGGAAAAACGCAATTTTTCGGAAAACCTGCTGAAAACCATGAACATGATGATCGAGGTAGATATCTTGCTCATCAAGCAGATTGACCTCAAATACCTGCCCAAAATCCGGGCCTTGCTCTATTTGATCGGTCTTGACGCGCCCTGTGCCGCCAATGTGAGCCGTTTAAGCCAGGATATCGATATTTCACGGGCAACGGTGATGAATTACCTCAAGTACCTGAAAGATGCCCGCCTCATAGATGCCTTGTATCCGGTTGGTGAGGACTTTCCAAAGAAACCGTCACGGATATACCTGCACAACACCAATCTGATGCACGTGTTGCAGGAAAAGCTGAAGGTGGATAAACAAGGCATCTGTGAGACCTTTTTCCACAACAGCGTGCACAAGGACAACAAGGTCAACATGGGTCCGAAGCGGAAACAGTTCTTGCTCAACGAAACAACACTGTTTCAAATCAGTTGCGGCAAAGTGGGGAACAAGTTGAATCCCGATCAGTGGTACGTGGTCGATATGCCGCGAGCCGGTCAGGGAAATGTGATTCCCCTATGGCTGTTCGGCTTTTTATATTAAAATGATACAATAATCTATAACGTTTAATAGTTCGATGTATGAGTAAACAAAAGAAGTTTTTGACATGTGATGGCAATCAAGCTGCCGCCCACATTGCCTACATGTTCAGCGAAGTCGCTGCCATCTATCCCATCACCCCATCTTCAACAATGGCTGAGTACGTGGATGAATGGGCCGCTGCCGGCAGGAAGAATATCTTCAACGAAAAGCTGGTTGTGGAAGAAATGCAGTCGGAAGCTGGTGCCGCCGGTGCCATGCACGGTGCCTTGCAGGCAGGTACATTGGCCACTACATTTACCGCTTCACAGGGCTTGCTGCTGATGGTTCCCAATATGTATAAAGTAGCCGGTGAGTTGCTCCCCGGAGTCTATCACGTATCGGCCCGCGCCTTGTCTTCACATGCCTTGTCCATCTTTGGTGACCACCAGGATGTCATGGCTGTCCGTCAAACGGGTTGCGCCATGTTGGCCACCGGTTCCGTGCAGGAAGTGATGGATTTGGCAGCCGTGGCTCACTTATCTGCCATCAAGGGTCGTATTCCCTTTGTACACTTCTTCGACGGTTTCCGTACCTCGCATGAAATACAGAAAATCGAACAACTCGATCAGGAGGATGTGGCCGGTTTGATCGACCAGGATGCCCTGAAGGCTTTCCGTGAACGTGCGTTGAACCCCGAAAAGCCGGTTCTCCGTGGTACCGCACAGAACCCCGACATTTACTTCCAGGCCCGCGAAGCTAGCAATCCATTTTACAATGACATCGTGGGTATTGTTGAAGAATACATCAATGAGATGAACAAGCTGACCGGCCGCAAGTATGGTTTGTTCGATTACTACGGTGCTCCCGATGCCGACCGCGTGGTGATTGCCATGGGTTCAGCCACGGAAGCGCTGCGTGAAGGCATCGACTACCTGAACGCCAAGGGCGAAAAGGTTGGTTTGGTTGCTGTTCACCTGTACAGGCCATTCTCCGCCAAGCACTTCCTGGCCGCTGTTCCCAAGACTGCCAAACGTATTTGTGTGCTTGACCGTACCAAAGAACCGGGTGCTACAGGCGAACCCTTGTACCTCGATGTGAAAGATTGTTTCTATGGTCAAGCCGACGCTCCCCTCGTTGTAGGTGGTCGCTACGGTTTGTCCTCCAAAGACTTCACACCTGCCCAGGTGTTGGCCGTATACGAAAACCTGGCCATGAAAATGCCCAGAAACCAATTCACTGTCGGTATCGTTGACGATGTGACCTTTACTTCCTTGAACATGAAGGAAGAAATCGCCCTCGGTGCTGCCGGTACGTTTGAAGCCAAGTTCTACGGACTGGGTGCCGACGGAACGGTAGGTGCCAACAAAAACTCCATCAAAATCATTGGTGACAACACCGATAAGAAGGTACAGGCCTATTTTGCCTACGACTCAAAGAAGTCTGGCGGTTTTACCTGTTCCCACCTGCGTTTCGGTGACGCTCCCATCCGTTCCACCTATTTGGTAACCACCCCTGACTTCGTGGCTTGCCACGTTCAGGCTTACCTGAACCTGTACGATGTGACCAAAGGGCTTAAGAAGAACGGTACCTTCTTGCTCAATACGGTTTGGAATGCCGAAGAAGTGAAAAAGAACTTGCCCGCCAAGGTTAAGAAGTATTTCGCTCAAAACAACATTACCCTCTACATCATCGATGCTACCAACATCGCTCAGGAAATCGGGCTGGGCAACCGTACCAACACCATCCTGCAGTCGGCCTTCTTCAAGATTGCCAACGTAATTCCTTACGAACTGGCCGTTGAAAAGATGAAGTACGCCATCAACAAATCATACGGCAAGAAGGGCGAGAACATTGTCAACATGAACTATGCAGCTGTTGATCGTGGTGGTGAATACAGCAAGGTGGAAATTCCGGCTGAATGGGCCAATATCGTACTGGAGAGCGACATCGTGGACGAAAGCGTCCCTGCTTTTGTACGCAACGTGGTTAAACCCATGAATGCCCAAAACGGTGACGACCTGCCTGTTTCCGCCTTCAAGGGCCGTGAAGACGGTACCTGGGATCAGGGTACGGCTCAATATGAAAAACGCGGTGTGGCCAGTCATGTACCTGTTTGGGCAGCTGAAAACTGTATCCAGTGTAACCAATGTGCCTACGTTTGTCCTCACGCCACCATCCGTCCATTTGTATTGGATCAGGCTGAACAAGCCAACATGCCTGCAGGCGTGACAACGTTGAAGGCCACCGGCAAGCAATTTGCCGACATGGTGTTCAAAATTCAAGTGAATGTGCTTGACTGTCTGGGTTGTGGCAACTGCGCCGACGTTTGTCCGGGCAACAAGGGCAATAAGGCCCTTGCCATGACGCCCATTGAAACGCAATACCACGAACAACCTGTTTGGGACTACATGACCAAAAATGTAAGCTCCAAGCAGCACCTGGTGGACATTCAAGCCAACGTTAAGAACTCTCAGTTTGCAACACCGCTGTTTGAATTTTCCGGTGCTTGTGCCGGTTGCGGCGAAACCCCCTACGTGAAGTTGATTTCCCAGTTGTTTGGCGATCGTCAGATTGTTGCCAACGCCACGGGTTGTACTTCCATTTATTCAGGTTCTGCTCCTTCCACGCCTTATACGACCAACGAAAACGGCAGGGGACCCGCTTGGGCCAGTTCCTTGTTCGAAGACAACGCCGAATACGGTTTGGGTATGCATTTCGGTACCGAAGTGTTGCGTGAACGCCTGGCCGGTTTGTTCGAACAGGGCCTTGCTTGCGACTGCTGCAGCGAAGAACTGAAAGGCTATTTCACCGAATGGTTGGAAAACCGCGAGAACGCCGCCAAGACCATCGAGCTGGAAGCTAAGATCACTCCGTTGGTGAACGCCTGCGACTGCGATACCTGCAAGAGCATCCGCCCGTTGACCAAGTACATCATCAAGCTGTCCCAATGGATCATCGGTGGTGACGGTTGGGCGTACGATATCGGTTACGGTGGTCTCGACCACGTGCTGGCTTCCGGTAAGAACGTAAACATCCTGGTGGTTGACACCGAGGTTTACTCAAATACAGGTGGTCAATCATCCAAATCAACACCTGTCGGTGCTGTGGCCAAGTTTGCTGCTGCAGGCAAACGGGTTCGTAAGAAAGACCTGGGTTTGATGGCAACTACCTACGGATACGTGTATGTGGCTCAAATCGCCATGGGCGCCAATCAATCGCAAACCTTGAAGGCTATCCGGGAAGCTGAAGCTTACGACGGACCTTCATTGATCATTGCGTATGCTCCTTGTATCAACCATGGCTTGAAAGCTGGAATGGGCAAGGCTCAGAACGAGGAAGCCCGCGCGGTTGAATGTGGTTACTGGCACTTGTACCGCTTCAATCCCGACTTGGAAGCTCAGGGTCAGAACCCCTTCCAATTGGATAGCAAGGAGCCGGACTGGAGCAAGTTCCAGGACTTCCTGATGGGTGAGGTGCGATACAATTCATTGAAGAAAGTTTTCCCCAAGGAAGCTGAAGAATTGTTCAAGGCTGCCGAGGAAAACGCCAAGTGGCGTTACAACGGTTACAAGCGTTTGTCTTTGTAATCCTGTTTTATACAGTATACTCTCTTTATAAGGTGGGTGTCTCGAATGCGAAAGCAGGGGGACACCCACTTTTTTTCGGCTCTTCCGGAATAGTTGCCTGTTTCCGTTCCGCCGGCAGGGTAGTCTGTGGCTTCGACTCGAGTCGCTAAAAACCTTCACGCTTACGGCTAAAACTTCAAAGCGTCGGTCGCCTTGCGGCTTCCTCCTCGGAAGATGAAGTTTTTAACGCCTGCAGCTGTTCAGTTTTCTTAACGCGCCTCAGCGCAACTACGCCACAGACTACCACTGCCGGCTCCACTGCAACGCTCATTGGACTGAAGGTAGTGAAATATACATTAAGGTGAATTATTGGTTAATGCGGAAACAAATAGATTTGTGAAATGACAAAAAGGGTAAATATGTTGCATTTTTAGAAATACAAAAATCTGTTTAAAATTCACATACGGCGTCAAAAAGAAAGGAAAAACAAGTAATAGGTATTAAAAAGATAGAAATAAATTTGTTTTTTCAAAAATACGCTGTATATTTGCATCGTACTAACTCTTTGTAGGTTTAATTAGGTTAATGCACATGCGATTTACAAAAATGCACGGAACGGGAAACGATTACATCTATGTGGATGCATCCACAGTTGATGTGCAGGATCCTTCCATCTTGGCCAAGCGGGTCAGTGACAGGCATTTTGGAGTCGGTTCGGATGGGCTGGTATTGATTATGCCTTCCACTGTGGCCGACTTTCGTATGCGCATGTTCAATGCCGATGGTTCCGAGTCGGAGATGTGCGGAAATGCCTCCAGGTGTATAGGTAAATATGTATTTGATAAAGGGTTGACTTCAAAAACAAGCGTGTTGTTGGAAACAGGAGCCGGGATTCGGGAATTACAGCTAAGCCTTGTCAA
The DNA here is from genome assembly GCA_964411555.1 of uncultured Bacteroidales bacterium. GTDB lineage: Bacteria > Bacteroidota > Bacteroidia > Bacteroidales > UBA1402 > UBA8389. The sequence continues at coordinate 65,101 of CAYPLF010000002.1, forward strand.
TGGGAAAGTCGGTTCTGTTTGTGTGGATATGGGCAAACCTATTTTGGATCCGGCGTCGATACCTGTGTCTGTGTTTGGAGAACAAGCGGTTTACGTGCCTGTTACTGTTGATGGTGTAGTGTTCGAAGTGACATGCGTGTCCATGGGTAATCCCCACGCGGTTCTTTTCACAACCGGTATCGACGATTTGGATTTGACCAAATTGGGGCCGTGCTTTGAGAACAATGTTTTATTTCCCAACCGGGTAAACACGGAATTTGTGGAGGTCCTTTCCTCCAGTCATGTCAAGATGCGCGTGTGGGAACGGGGTGCCGGAGAAACGCTGGCTTGCGGAACCGGAGCTTGTGCTGTTTTGGTGGCCGGTGTCTTGAGGGGATTACTCCAGACAAAGGCTACGATCGACCTGCCCGGAGGCTCCTTGACCATTGAATGGAAACAAGACAATCAGCACGTCTACCTGACGGGGGAGGCTGCTTTTGTATATGAGGGAGAATTATACTGACCTTCTTCCTGAAAACATCCAAAAGAGGAGTCTTGGATGGATGTGAAAAAATGAATAGATTGAGTATATGAGTGTTGTAGTGAATGAACAATTCCTGGCCTTGCCGGGTAGTTATCTGTTTTCCGAGGTAGCCCGACGTCTACGGGTTTTCCAGTCCCAGCATCCTGAGGCTGACTTGGTACGGATGGGTATCGGCGATGTGACAAGGCCACTTCCTGAAGCGGTGGTAAAGGCCATGCATCAGGCTGTGGAAGAGATGTCGGCAGCTGACTCTTTCAAGGGGTATGGTCCCGAACAAGGTTATGGTTTTCTGAGGGAAAAAATTGTTGCCCATGATTTTTCGGCAAGAGGTATGGGTATAACAGTCGAGGATATCTTTATCAGCGATGGCTGTAAAAGTGATATGGGGAATATAGGCAGCATTTTGGGTGTCGACAATGTGGTGGCTGTGACAGATCCTGTATATCCGGTATACGTCGATGCCAATGTCATGGACGGCCGCGCAGGATTATTGGAAGGAAGTGGTGCCTGGAGTCGGATTGAATACCTGCACTGCGGATTGGACAATCACTTTGTTCCTGCCTTGCCGAAGCAACCGGTCGATATCATTTACCTGTGTTTTCCCAACAATCCGACAGGAACGACACTCACAAAGAACGAATTGAAGAAATGGGTGGATTATGCCCTGGAAACGGGTGCTTTGATCCTGTTTGACGCAGCGTACGAAGCTTTCATTGTTGAACAGGATGTGCCCCACAGCATTTACGAGATACCTGGCGCTGAGCGTTGCGCCATTGAATTCAGAAGTTTTTCCAAAACAGCCGGTTTTACAGGCTTGCGTTGCGGGTATACCGTGGTTCCCCAATCGTTGATCGTTAAGGCCTCCGATGGACGTGAAGTATCACTGAATGCCTTGTGGAACAGGCGGCAGTCGACCAAATTCAACGGAGTGTCGTACGTGACACAAAAGGCGGCTGAAGCAGTATATTCGCCTGAAGGTATGGCCCAATGCAAGGCCAATATCGCTTACTACCTGGAGAATGCTGCCATAATCCGTAGGGGTTTGCAAGACATGGGTTGGGAGGTCTTCGGTGGTGTCAATGCGCCCTACATTTGGTTCAAGACACCCGATGGCAGTGATGACTGGGCCTTCTTCGACAGGTTGTTGTCTGACGTGCATGTGGTCAGTACACCCGGTTCCGGTTTCGGTCCGAGTGGACAAGGGTATCTGAGGCTGACAGCCTTCGGATCGAGAAAATCAACCCTCAAAGGTGTGGAACGGCTGGCTGCTTTGCAGTAAAAACATGACTGTGAGATGAATGAATGTTGTTTTGTTAAACAGGATATCAGCGTTATAAATTGTATATTTGCAGGTTAAGATAGTAAAGGTAAATAGAGGTAAAAAATTCAAATTGGATTAACCACTAAAAAGCAAGCGTATGTCATCACTTAGATTCCATTTGGTCAAAGAGGCTTTTTCGCATAAGCCCGTGTGTGTTCCTGTCCCCGACAAGAAAACGTCTGAATTCTACGGCGTCAATGTGTTCAATCGGGAAAAGATGAGCAAATTTCTGTCAAAAGAAACCTTTAAGATTGTGACAGACGCCATCGATAATGGAACCCCTCTTGACCGTGAGATAGCCAACCACGTGGCAGCCGGCATGAAGATGTGGGCGATGGAAATGGGTGCGACTCACTATACGCACTGGTTCCATCCGTTGACTGACGGAACGGCTGAAAAGCACGATTCCTTCATCGAACATGCAGGCATGGGTGCAGTCACCGAAGAATTTGAAGGTAAGTTGCTGGCCCAGCAAGAACCCGATGCATCCAGCTTTCCCAGCGGCGGTATCCGCAATACCTTTGAAGCCAGGGGGTATACAGCTTGGGATCCTTCCTCACCTGCCTTTATCATGGACGATACCTTGTGTATTCCCACCATCTTTATCTCCTATACGGGTGAAGCACTCGACTACAAGACTCCACTGCTCAAAGCCATTGCAGCGGTAAACAAAGCAGCTACTGAAACCTGCAATTTCTTTGATCCGAACGTGAAGCGTGTTCAATCCAACCTTGGATGGGAACAAGAATACTTCTTGATTGACGAAGCTCTGTTCAGCGCACGTCCCGACCTGATGTTGACCGGCCGTACCCTGATGGGTCACGAATCTGCCAAAAACCAACAGTTGGAAGACCACTATTTCGGTTCCATTCCCGGCCGTGTGGCTGCTTTTATGAAGGACCTTGAATTTGAAGGGTACAAATTGGGTATGCCTCTCAAAACCAGACACAACGAAGTGGCTCCCAACCAGTTCGAGCTGGCTCCCATTTACGAAGAAACCAACTTGGCCGTTGACCACAACTTATTGGTCATGGATGTCATGCACCGCGTTGCCAACCGTCACAACTTCCGTGTACTCTTACACGAAAAGCCGTTTGCCGGTATCAACGGATCGGGTAAGCACAACAACTGGTCGTTGAGTACTGATACGGGTGTCAACTTGTTCAACCCGGGCAAGACGGCTGAAGGAAACTTGTTGTATGTCACTTTTCTGGCCAATACATTGATGGCTGTTTACAAGAACAACGCCGTATTGAAAGCTTCCATCGCTTCCGCTACGAACGAACACCGTCTGGGTGCCAACGAAGCGCCTCCCGCCATCATTTCAGCTTTCTTGGGTGCACAGCTGACCAAAGTGTTGGATAAACTGGAAGCCAGCACTACCGATGAAGCCATCAAGTTTGATGCCAAGGGTGTGTTGCACCTGAATGTGGGTCAGATTCCTGAATTGTTCATCGACAATACCGACCGCAACCGTACCTCACCGTTTGCCTATACCGGAAACCGCTTTGAGTTCCGCGCCGTCGGTTCATCCGCCAACTGTGCTTCAGCCATGACCGCTCTCAATGCAGCTGTTGCCGCTCAGTTGACCGAATTCAACGCCGAGGTGAAGAAGCGCATAGCTGGTGGTGAGAACAAAGAAAAAGCCTTGTTTGCTGTTATCCGCGAATACATCAAAGCCTCCAAACCCATCCGCTTCGACGGAAACGGTTACAGCGATGAATGGAAAGCTGAAGCCGCCAAGAGAGGCCTGGATTGCGAAGTCAGCGTACCGGTACAATACGACGCGTACCTGAAGCCCGAAGTGGTGAAGATGTTCACCAACATGGGTGTTTATTCTGAAAAGGAACTGCATGCACGCAACGAGGTGAAATGGGAAACATACACCAAGAAAATACAGATTGAAGCCAGGGTGTTGGGCGATTTGGCCATGAACCACATCATTCCGGTGGCTACCCGTTACCAATCATCCTTGCTTGAAAATGTATCAAAGCTGAAAAACCTGTACAGCGCCGAAAAATTCGAACGGCTCGCAGCTGAAAAATTGAATCTGATTGAGGAAATCGAATCATACGTTGACAATGTACAGACCTTGGTGGGCTTGATGATTGAAGCCCGCAAGGTGGCCAACCGCATTGAAGTTGAACGGGAAAAAGCAGTGGCTTACCACGACACGGTGGCTCCCTATTTCGAAAAGATCCGGTACAACATCGACAAGCTCGAGTTGATCGTGGACAACGAAATGTGGCCTTTACCCAAGTATCGCGAACTCCTGTTCATCCGCTAAAGAGAAAGTCTTCATAGTTTTTTGGGTCAGAATGCCGAGAGGCGAAATTATGAAGCATAAACCGTTCTCCCAAGCGTGGGAGAACGGTTTAACTGTGAATCGTAAGGTTTCAATATTATAGAAAAGAGAAGGTATGGTTAATTATTTATCTCCTATTGGGTTGTATGATCCCGAATTTGAGCACGATGCCTGCGGTGTAGGATTTGTGGCTCGTATTACGGGTGAACGCACGCACGACATTGTGGAAAGCGGACTCCAGGTACTCGAGAACATGGTTCATCGGGGAGCAGAAGGTGCTGACCAGAAGACAGGGGATGGGGCCGGTATCCTGGTTCAAATTCCCCATGAGTTTATCCTGTTGCAAGGTATTCCCGTACCGGAGCGCGGTCATTACGGAACCGGACTGGTGTTTTTCCCGCGCGTCAAACAGGAAGCCGACCTGTGCATGGAAATGCTTGTCTCGATTCTTAAGGCAGAAGGACTTACGTTGTTGCAGGTCAGGGATGTTCCTGTAAACAGCGACATTCTTGGAGTCATTTCCCGATCGAATGAACCGGTTATCCGTCAAATCGTGGTTACCGGACCCGGCAAGCCCGATGAACTGGAGCGTAGCCTGTACATCGCCCGCAAGAAAGTGGAAAAAGCGGCCGCCCAATCCGTATTGACCGAGAAGCGCAACTTTTATATCGTAAGCCTTTCAACCAAGAAAATGGTCTATAAAGGCATGCTCAGTTCCACGCAACTGAGGGCTTACTTCCCAGACTTGAGCCATCCGAACTTTACTTCGGCCATTGCGCTGGTGCACTCCCGCTTCAGCACCAACACCTTCCCCACCTGGGATTTGGCACAGCCATTCCGGTTGTTGGGACACAACGGTGAAATCAACACCATCAAGGGCAACCGTTTCTGGATGCAAGCCCGTGAAAGCGTGCTCAAATCGGAGGTGCTGGGCAACCTGGACGAACTTTACCCCGTTCTGCAACCGGGCATGAGTGATTCGGGTTCGTTGGACAACATGCTGGAATTTTTGGTTATGGCGGGCAAATCCCTGCCTCAGGCCTTATCCATGTTGGTCCCTGATTCCTGGAACGACAAAAACCCCATCCCTGACAAACTGAAAGCCTATTACGAATATTACAGCACCATGATGGAACCCTGGGATGGTCCCGCCACCCTGTTGTTCTCCGATGGACGCTATGCCGGTGGCATGCTGGACCGCAATGGTCTGCGTCCCGCCAGGTATTTGATTACAACTGACGACGTCATGATTGTGGCCTCTGAAACCGGAGTCCAAGCTATTCCAGCAGAAAAGGTCCGTGAGAAAGGTCGCTTGAAACCTGGCAAGACCCTGATGGTCGATACGAAAGAACACCGCGTCTATTACGATGCTGAATTGAAGGATACCATCGCTTCCGAACATCCCTACCGCGAGTGGTTGGAAAAGAACCGCATCAAGCTCGATGATTTGTCGTCCGGTCGTGAGGTGAAAAACAACCTGACGAATCTGAAAGCCAACATGCAGGCTTTCGGTTATTCGAAAGAAGACATCGAACGAATCATGGTTCCCATGGCCATTGAAGGCAAGGAACCCGTTTCCTCCATGGGTAACGATACCCCCATTGCCGTACTTTCCGACAAACCACAACGCTTGTTTGCCTACTTTCGCCAGTTGTTTGCGCAAGTAACCAATCCCCCCATCGACCCCATCCGCGAAGAGCTGGTCATGTCGTTGACCGGATTCATCGGTGCCCACCAGGCCAACTTGCTGGAACCAAGTGCTGAGCACTGCAAGGTGGTCAAGCTGAAAAGCCCTGTCATTACCAACCGCGAGTTCGACATCCTGAAAAATATCCGTTACAAACGGTTCTCTTCCGTTGAATTGCCCATGCTGTTTCCGGCATCCGGTGGTACGAAAGCCTTGGAAAAAGCAGTCAACAGCCTGTGTATCAAGGCGGAGGAAGCGGTGGAAAACGGGCATAATTACCTGATTCTAACCGACAGGGGCGTGAATGCCGAATTGGTGGCCATTCCCTCCCTTCTGGCTGTATCGGCTGTCCATCACCACCTCATCGAATGCAGGAAACGCATGCAGATCGACATCGTGGTGGAAAGTGCCGAACCCAGGGAGGTCATGCACTTTGCCCTCTTGTTCGGGTACGGAGCCAGCGTGGTCAATCCCTACATGGCCTTTGCTGTTCTTGATGACCAGGTAGCCCGGAAGGAAATCCAGGTGGATTACGAAACAGCCGAAAAGCATTACATCAAGTCCATCAACAAAGGCCTGCTCAAGGTGCTGTCAAAAATGGGCATTTCCACCCTGCGCAGTTACCGGGGAGCCCAGATTTTCGAAGCCATCGGTATCAGTTCCAACGTGCTGCACCGCTACTTTGAAGGCACGACCTCGAAGGTGGAAGGTATAACGCTGGAAGATATTGCCCGCGATGCCATCGAGATGCACAAGGCAGGATTCGGTGTGGAAACGGTGAAAGATATCGAAAACAAAGGCGTCTATTCCTGGAGAAAAGACGGCGAACTGCATGCCTGGAATCCCGAAACCATTGCCCGTTTGCAGATTGCTACCCGTACCGGTTCCTGGGAAAAATTCACCGAATACGTGGATGCGGTCGATCAAAAGGGACATCCCATCTTCCTACGGGATTTCCTGTCATTCAAGACAGATAAACCCATCGATGTGGAACAGGTGGAACCGGCTTCCGCAATCACCAAGCGCTTTGTAACCGGAGCCATGTCCTATGGTTCCATCAGCCGCGAAGCCCATGAAGCCATGGCTATTGCCATGAACATGATTGGAGGAAAGAGCAATACCGGAGAGGGGGGTGAAGACCCCGAACGTTACAAGTTGCGCCCCGACGGAACCAGTACCCGCAGTGCCATCAAACAGGTTGCCTCCGGTCGGTTCGGCGTTACAGCCGAATACCTGGTCAATGCCGACGAAATACAGATCAAGGTGGCCCAGGGCGCAAAACCCGGTGAAGGCGGACAGCTTCCCGGATACAAGGTCGACGAGATCATTGCCAAGACCAGACATTCCATTCCCGGCATATCATTGATTTCACCGCCACCGCACCACGATATTTACTCCATTGAGGATTTGGCGCAGTTGATTTTTGACCTTAAAAACGTCAATCCCCAAGCTCGAATCAGTGTGAAACTGGTTTCAGAGAGCGGAGTGGGTACCGTTGCCGCCGGTGTAGCCAAGGCAAAAGCCGACATGATCCTCATCAGTGGTTGCGAAGGAGGAACAGGGGCTAGCCCATCCAGTTCCATCAAGCACGCCGGCCTGCCCGTAGAAATCGGTTTGGCCGAAACCCAGCAGACACTGGTGTTGAACGGTTTGAGAGGGCAGATACGTTTACAAACCGACGGACAATTGAAAACAGGTCGCGATATTGTCATCTCCGCCATGCTGGGCGCCGAAGAATTCGGATTTGCCACCAGCGCCCTGATTGTTTTGGGTTGCGTGATGATGCGCAAGTGCCACCTGAACACCTGCCCGGTGGGTGTGGCCACACAAAACGAAGAATTACGGAAGAAGTTTACCGGCAGGTACACCTACCTGGTGAATTTCTTCAATTTTCTAGCCGAGGACGTCCGTCGTCATTTGGCCGCCATGGGCTTCACCAAGTTGGAAGACATTGTGGGTAGGGCCGATCTGTTGCAGTTTGTCCCCAAGAACGACAACCCAAAGATGCAGAAGTTGGATTTCTCGAAGTTGTTGTACACGTTCCCGGCCGATTCGGAGAAAGCCATCCACAACGTCAAACCCCAAACCCACGCCATCAGCGACGTGCAAGACCGCTCCATCATTGAGTTGGCCATGCCGGCGCTGGAAATGCAAAGTCCCATCCAGTTTACCCGTGAAATACGGAATACCGACAGAACGGTGGGAGCCATGCTGAGCGGCGAAGTAGCCAAGCGGTATGGAAATGATGGCTTGCCCAACGATACGATACTGTGCACCTTCAAAGGTTCAGCCGGACAAAGTTTCGGTGCCTTCCTGGCTAAAGGTATCACCTTCCGGCTGGAAGGCGATGCCAACGATTACCTGGGTAAGGGCTTGTCGGGCGGACGCATTGTGGTTGTTCCTCCTGTAGGAACCACGTTCAATCCGCACGAAAATATCATAGCCGGCAATACCCTGATGTACGGAGCCACCAGTGGAGAAGTCTACATAAACGGTCAAGTGGGCGAACGTTTCTGCGTCCGCAACTCAGGTGCGGTCGCAGTGGTTGAAGGAGCCGGAGACCATTGCTGCGAGTATATGACCGGTGGCCGTACCGTTGTGCTTGGTAAAACAGGCCGCAACTTTGCAGCCGGTATGTCCGGTGGTATTGCTTACGTGTTGGATGAAGACGGCGACTTCGATTTCTTCTGCAACATGCAGATGGTAGAATTATCGTTAGTGGAAGATATGGCCGACAACCGCGAACTGCGCAACATCATCGCCGCGCACTACCGGTACACCCAAAGCCCGAAAGCCCGCCACATCCTCGACAATTGGAACGAATACGTGGAAAAATTCATCCGTGTCATCCCCATTGAATACAAGAAGGTGCTGCACGATGAAAAGATTGAAGCTGTCAAGAAAAAAATTGCTCAAGTAGAATACGACTATTGATATGGGAAATCCAAAAGCATTTTTAACCATAGACCGCAAGGAAGCCGGTTATCGGCCTGTTCACGAGCGGAAAACCGATTTTGGCGAGGTGGAACAAACCTTGAGCAACGCTGACCGCATGCTCCAGGCTTCCCGCTGCATGGATTGCGGCGTTCCCTTCTGCCATTGGGCCTGTCCGTTGGGCAACAAGATGCCTGAATACCAGGATTTGTTGTACAAAGGAAAATGGAAGGAAGCCTACGAGATACTCAGCGAAACCCTTGATTTTCCAGAGTTCACCGGTCGCGTTTGTCCGGCGCTGTGCGAAAAATCGTGTGTGCTGAACATTGACCACAAGGCAGTAACCATCCGAGAAAATGAAGCGGCGGTAACCGAAAGAGCCTGGTCGGAAGGCTGGATAGTACCCAATCCTCCCCATACACGCTCCGGAAAGAAAGTGGCCGTAATTGGCAGCGGACCTGCCGGTTTGGTGGCAGCCAACCGCTTGAACCGCTTAGGACATGAGGTCACCGTATTTGAAAAGGATCCGGCCATCGGAGGACTCTTGCGTTTCGGTATCCCCAATTTTAAGTTGAACAAAACTGTCATCGACAGGCGGTTGGCTTTATTGGAAGCCGAAGGCATCCATTTTGTGACGAACACAAAGGTTGGGAAAGATGTAACCCTCGACACACTGAAGAAAGACTACGATGTCGTTTGTTTGGCCATGGGCGCAGGTGTGGCCAGGGATTTGCCCGTGGAAGGCCGCGACATGAAGGGCATTCACCTGGCCATGGAGTTGTTGTCACAGCAAAACCGTCAGTTGGTGGGTTTACCACTGGAACATGAACCCATTTCGGCCAAAGGCAAGCACGTGTTGGTTATTGGAGGAGGTGATACGGGTTCCGATTGCGTAGGCACCTCAAACCGTCACGGTGCGACACAGGTAACACAAATTGAATTGTTGCCACAACCCCCCACCGGCGACAACCCCCAAACCCCCTGGCCCTACTATCCCAACATCCTGAAAACATCCTCTTCACACGAGGAAGGCTGCGAACGCCGTTGGAGTTTGACGACAAAACGGTTTATTGGAAAAGATGGTCAGGTAACCGGAGCCGAAGTAATTACCGTTGAATGGGTCAAGGAGCCTGAAACAGGAAGAATGCTCATGAAGGAAGTTGGCAAGCCGGAAATCATCAAGGCTGATTTGGTATTGTTGGCCATGGGTTTCACCCAACCCGAACACGAAGGTTTGCTCGATAAACTGGGTGTTGACTATGATGCGAGAGGCAATGTGAAAACCGGAAACAACACCGAATCTTCCGTCAAAGGTGTGTTTGCCGCCGGCGATGTGGCCTCGGGTGCAAGCCTGGTGGTTCGAGCTATGGCATCAGGACGTCAAATGGCCAAATCGGTACATGATTTTTTAAGCGGAAAATAGACGCTGTCACATACCTGACAACGAACCCACCCTGAAACGACTCATACGGGAACTTTCAGGGTGGGTTTGTTGTTTTAAACTGACACAATATTTGTGTATCTATTTCGGGTGTAAACTAAATTTTGTATTATTGTCCAACGATTATACCATGAAACACCTTTTCCTTATACTGACGGTTTTTATAGTTGTTGGCCTCAAGGCCGAGAACAGGGTGTTGCATACCCTATACACAAAAGACGACGGTTTGTCACAAAACCGGGTTATGGACATTGAACAAGATCAAAAGGGTTTCATGTGGTTTGCCACGTGGGACGGGTTGAACCGTTTTGATGGAAAACAATTTCGGATATACAAAGGTCTTCCCGGCGATCCAGAAGGGCCTGACAACAACCGTTTTTTGTCGGTCAAGGCCGACGCCTTCGGATACTTATGGCTATTGACAGGGAATGGAGACGTTCATCGATTCAATCCCGAAACAGAAAAATTCCAACGACTATCTTACAATCCGGCTGTCAGATCGGGTATGATTAATCATTCAATCAATAGCATCCGGATATTAAAGGAAAACAAGGTTGCGTTATTGTCCATGTGGGGGTGTTATTTGATTCGTATCAACCCGGATGCATCCATTGGAAAATGCATTTTCATGAGCAGGGAAAACGGCAAACTGGCCGGTAACAGGGTCGTTGATGTGGATGTTGACGGGAAAAGCGATGTTTGGTTTATCACTTCAACCGGTGTCACAAATTACAATTACACCTATAACCGTACTCAGCATTTTTTCAACCATCAAAATAACAGGGAGGCTTTCAGGTGCTTACATAAAAGCGGAGGTAGGCTGTATTTCGGTACGGAGTCCGGAAAGGTGTGGTTCAAAAATGGAGGCGACAATTCATTCAAAGGCAACCAGATTTCAGCATCTTCCCCTGTCGTCGCAATCAATTCACTACCAGGGAATAAACTAATGCTTGCTACACAGGGTGATGGCTTATATATCGTCAATGCCAATCTGCAAATCTTGAGACACATGACAACAGCCACCAACCCGGAATTGGGAAACAACAACGTTCATGCGTTATTACCTGATAATGATGGCTTGATTTGGTTGGACGTTGAAGCAAGCAATTTTGTCTATTTCGACCCAAATAAAGACAAGTTGTTCCAGTGTATCAATCCGTCAGCGAAGATACTACCTGCCTCAAACCGTTCGAATATTCGAATAATTGAAGGCAAGGGTGAATACATTTGGTTATACTCAAATAGCAGAGGGCTCTTTGCCTGTAACCGGGAAAGCAAAAAAATTCAATCCATCAACATCATGGATAATGCTCTGGGTGCTGAAAACCTGGGTTTGATGACCGATGCCATGATGGATAGGGATGGAAACGTATGGATCAGTTCAGGAGAACCGCGGTTGGAAAAAATAACAATGGAAGATGAAAAATTTATGTTTACATCAGTAGCTTCCATTAAACCCCAATTGGATGGATCCGAAGTTCGAACAGTGTTTGAGGATAAGCAGAAACGAATTTGGGTCTGTGATAAGGAAGGAAAGATTCAATTAATGGATGAAAACCGGCGTACTCTTGGATGGTTGAAGTCTGACGGAACCCTTTCAAAAACAGTCCATCAAACAGACATGATGGTATACGATATGATTCAGGACAAGAAAGGGCGCATTTGGATGGCCTGCAAGGGAAAGGGAGTACTTATGTTGCAGGAAAAGAATGGTCTGACTCCCACTTTTTCAATCCGCCATTTTAACCGAGATAAACCAACAAATCAACTCAGTTCCACTTTGTGCTATGCCTTACTGGAAGACGCAAATGAACAGATTTGGGTGGGTACATTCGGAGGAGGCCTCAATCTGATAAAAGAAACCAACGATACGTTCAGCGTATTTAATAAATGGAATGGATTGACAACGTATCCGTTGGATACCTTTCCCAACATTCGGGATTTGACTGTAGATTTAAAGGGTATCATTTGGGTGGCAACCGATAATGGATTGGTCGCTTTTGATTCACATGTGACTAACCCAACTAAACTATCGTTTTTAACTTACCGCAGAAACGGACAGATCCCGGGTAGCTTACGAACCAACGATGTACATTGTATCTACGTAGACAGACAAAACAACCGCTGGTTTGGTACGTTTGGCGGAGGATTGAATGTGATCAGCGGCGATGTTGAACCGACTAAATCCACTCAATTCCGTTCTTTTACGGAAAAAGACGGCTTGCCCAGCAATATAATTCTAAGTATTGAAGAAGATTTTCATGGTTTTCTGTGGCTTTTTTCAGAAAACAGCATTACCCGATTTGACACCAAAACACATGCTACAGATGTGTACAACAAGGATTATGGACTTGATCCTGTGATGTTTGCCGAATCACCCAGCTTGGTTTCACATACGGGTGACATGTATGCAGGAACCATGAAAGGTTATTATCGGTTTACCCCGTCTACAGTAAAGAAGGCTGGTTTCACCTCCCCCTTATTCTTCACCGGTCTCTATTTATTTGATAAAGAAATTACACTCGACGAATCCTTTGGTATTCTGAACAAAAAAATAGACATGGCTGATAAGATTGTCCTGAAAAGAGAACAGTCTGTTTTCAGCCTTGAGTTTGCAGCCCTTGATTTTAGAGCCCCGGGTAATATACAGTATGCTTACAAACTAGAACCTGTTGACAACGATTGGGTAGCTCTAAACAAAGTAAACCGGGTTACATTTTCGAGCCTTACTCCGGGAGAGTATACGCTGGTTATCAAATCCACCAACAGTGAAGGGGTGTGGATGAACAACGAAAGACGATTGAAAATTGTGGTCAAACCCTCGGCGTGGCAAACGGGGTGGGCCATCACCCTATATGCAGCAATCGGTCTCATTATGATGTTGTTCATACACAGGAGAATAATGGAAAGGCTCAAATCCAAGAGTAAGGTGATGGTGGATAAGAAAGTGGTTGAAGCCAAAAAACAATTCTATTCGGATATGACGCAAGAGCTGCGTATTCCCTTGATGCTGGTTGAGGATCCGGTTCAACAGATAGCCGGAGACCCGGGATTGTCTGCCGATTCCAGGAATAATTTGTCCATCATACAGCGTAACATTGACCGCATATCGCATTTGGTCAATCGGATTCTTGACTACCAAAAAAATGCCAACAGGAAGATGGTGTTGATGGTTGAAGAAATTCCTATTGGAGAGGTATGCCAAAAACTTGCGGATCAATTCAGTACAATCGCCCAGGAACGAGGCATTCGCTTTTTGTTCAATGACGAATCAAATGGTGTTGAGGTATATCTGGATAAAGAAAAATTTGAGACCATACTGCACATCCTTTTGACCAACGCCATTAAATACACAAAAGGAGACAGCATGGTTTCTTTACATGTGTATCTTGACAATCAGGATGTCGTGGTCAAAGTGGATGATGAAGGGATAGGGATTTCAAAAGAAAAACTCGTTTATTTATTTGATAAACAGGAACTAACAGATGAAACAGCCGGTGATCGTCAAATGGGTATTGGACTGGGTTTGGTCAAAGATTTGGTGGAATTGCATGGAGGTCGTATTCTTGTCAGAAGTCAGGAAGGAGAGGGTACTTCATTTGAGTTGCATTTTATACCCGGAAAAGATCATTTCTCCGATACGGGTGTCGTGTTTGTCCAGCCGGAGTATTACCCGGGTGAACTAAGCAACAATGAGCAAATCAAATGCATGGATGAGATGCAAAAGACAGTATCGACTGAGCAGTATCTGTTCGTAGTAGTGGATAATCCGTTGAGGTCTGAGTTGTCAATTGGCACATATTTATCTCATCAATTCAGGGTTGCAATTATCAGGAACACGCCCATGACATTGAGTGAGATAGAAGGTTTAATGCCCGATTTTGTCATCATTGACCATGAAGTTTCCTCCGATGGAGGGCAGGGTCTGATCAGTCAATTAAAAGGAAATGAACGCACTTGTCACATTCCAATAATACTGGTTGCAGAAAAAACAGCTGAAGCAATCAATCCGACCAAGTTGCCGGAAAATGTTTACGAGCTTATTTCAAAACCGTTCAATGCATCGTATTTGGAAGCACGTATTGAACATATATTGATGCGTCGTATCGAATGGCACGAGAGGCTGCGCAAAGATGTGCTGGATGCCACCTCGCGATCTTTTTTAACCACCATGTCCATCGATTCAATGGATAAGGACTTTTTGACTCGTGCATCTGACTTTCTGAGAGATGACCTGTCAAACAGTGAATTAAGTGTAGAACTGCTGATTTCTGTAATAGGAATGAGTAAGAATGTCTTTATTGGCAAATTGAAAAGTCTGATTGGTCTTTCACCTCAGGAATTGATTCGGGAAATGCGACTCAGACGTGCCATCGAACTCCTGGAGTCCGGAAGGTATAACGTCTCTGAGGTGGTCATCCAGGTTGGTATGAAAGATATCAATGCATTCAGCAACTGTTTCAAACAACATGTAGGTATCTCTCCCAATGAATACAAAAATAAAGCAGCCTCCCTTCAAAAATAAAACAATGAAAGAAAAAGAACCAGTGGGCTTACCCGAAAATGCGTTTCGCGAATTGGAATCCGGAGAAACCTATGAACCGTTGATGAAAGCGGATAAACGCTATCCCGAAGCCAACATATGGTCGGTTACCTGGGGAATTTTAATGGCCATATTGTTTTCAGCTGCTGCTGCCTATCTGGGTTTAAAAGTGGGGCAGGTGTTTGAGGCCGCCATTCCCATTGCCATTATTGCTGTAGGTCTGGCAGGCACCACGAAACGCAAGAACGCCCTGGGTGAAAATGTCATCATCCAATCCATCGGTGCCAGCTCCGGAGTCATTGTAGCAGGAGCCATCTTCACCTTGCCGGCGCTATTCATTCTTCAAACAAAGTACCCGGATTTGACGGTGAACTTTTTGCAGGTGTTTTTCAGTTCATTGTTGGGTGGCATACTGGGTATTCTATTCCTGATACCATTCCGTAAGTATTTTGTGAAAGAAATGCACGGGAAATATCCTTTCCCTGAGGCAACTGCTACCACGCAGGTGCTGGTTTCCGGAGAAAAGGGAGGCAGTCAGGCCAAACCCTTATTGATAGCCGGATTGGTGGGTGGTCTGTTTGATTTTATTGTAGCCACCTTTGGTGCTTGGTCGGAAACCTTTACGTCGAGAATGTTGCCATACGGAGAGATGTTGGCCGAAAAAGCCAAATTGGTATTCAAGGTCAATACCGGTGCAGCCGTACTGGGACTTGGGTACATTGTAGGATTGAAATATGCAGCCATCATCTGTGCGGGTTCTGTTTTGGTGTGGTGGGTGATACTTCCCATACTCGCCCAGTTGGGCGACCCAACGTTACACGCCCTGAATCCGGCCATTCTGGATTCAATTTTAGGCATGGAACCGGAAGCCATCTTCCGCAATTATGCCAGGCACATAGGTATCGGCGGTATAGCCATGGCCGGCGTCATTGGCATCATCCGTTCGTGGAATATCATCAAGTCGGCTGTAGGACTGGCTTCCAAAGAATTGAAAGGAGGGAAGGCAACATCTACAGTTGTAGAACCACGGACCCAACGTGACATTCCCATGCGGCTGATAGCCATCGGCGTCATTGTGGCACTTGTGGTCGTTTTTGCTTTCTTCTTTTTTGGTGTGATGCACTTGAATCTTTTGCATGCCGTGGTCGGCATTCTGTTGGTGGGCATCATCGCCATCCTGTTTACCACGGTAGCCGCCAACGCCATCGCCATAGTGGGCACAAATCCTGTTTCCGGCATGACCTTGATGACGCTTATCCTGGCTTCTGTCATTCTGGCGGCCGTTGGGTTGAAGGGTACAGCCGGCATCGTTTCCGCACTCATCATGGGAGGTGTGGTTTGTACCGCTCTGTCCATGGCCGGTGGTTTCATTACCGACATGAAAATTGGTTATTGGTTGGGGAGTACCCCCGCCACGCAGGAACGCTGGAAGTTCCTAGGCACCCTGGTTTCAGCCGCTACAGTTGGCGGGGTACTGATTATTTTAAATAAGACCTACGGTTTCACGGGTGAAGGTGCCTTGGTCGCTCCACAGGCCAATGCCATGGCTGCCGTGATCGATCCGCTTATGTCAGGCACATCGGCTCCCTGGGGTTTATACGCCGTGGGAGCATTGTTGTCCATCGTACTGACCTTTTTCAAGGTGCCGGCATTGGCCTTTGCCTTGGGTATGTTCATTCCCCTCGACCTGAACATTCCGTTGTTGGTGGGCGGTTTGATGCAGTGGTATGTCACATCACGCACGAAGGATAAGGCCATCAATGAATCCAGGGGTGAACTGGGAACCTTGTTGGCTTCGGGCTTCATAGCCGGTGGTGCCTTGATGGGTGTTGTCAGTGCCGCTCTTCGCTTCTTCGGCGCGGACTTCATGCTGTCCGGTTGGGTGCAAACACCCGGTGCGGAATGGGTGTCGTTGGGCATGTACCTCATGCTCATCGGTTTCTTCATCCGTATGGTGCTGCGCTCAAAAACCACGTCCTGATTGTTGCATTTCCGTTTTAATCTGACAGATATGCCCAAGCTGTCCAATTTGGCGAACGCATGCCTGCTTGTCGTGCTTTTCCTGATGGTGGAAACAATCAAGGCACAGTCTACCTGGTCGGTCGAATTCAACCTGGGTGCCGCCACCAATGTTCCAATGCCGTTGCGCATCGACCAACAGGGGTATTCGTCCATCAATCTGAACGCAAGGTATGAAACGGCTTCTTTTAAACTTCCGGTCTATTGGGACTGGCGGATAGGTCGTTGGGAAAATGGGCGTTCCTGGGAGTTTGAGGCCATTCACCACAAATTATACCTGAGCAACAAACCGGACGAAGTGCAGGGTTTCTCCATTTCGCATGGATTCAATCTGTTACTTATCAACAGAGGCTTTGATATACATGGTTGTAGATTGAAAACCGGGGTGGGTGCCGTACTGGCACATCCGGAAAGCTCGGTGCGTAACCAACAGTACCAGACAGAAACAGGACTTTTCAACCTTGGATACCTCCTGTCAGGGCCGGCTGTCAACCTGGCTGTCGGAAAGCAAATCCGGTTGAGCGACCGTTTTTACCTATCGACGGAAGCCAAAACAACTTACGGTTTTGCGAAAGTTCCCATAGCCAATGGCACGGCCACCGTCAACAACTGGGCTTTCCATTTAGCTGTCGGATTGGGATACGATGTTTTTTTTATTCCCACTCGATAGTAGCAGGGGGTTTCGAGGAGATGTCGTAGGTGACGCGGTTCACGCCCTTCACTTTGTTGATGATCTCGTTGGACACCATGGCCAGGAATTCGTAGGGCAGATGCGCCCAGTCGGCCGTCATGGCGTCGGTGGACGTCACTGCCCGCAATGCAACCGCATTCTCGTAGGTACGCTCATCGCCCATGACACCCACCGAACGAATGGGCAATAAAATCACACCGGCTTGCCATACCTTGTCGTATAAATCAGCGTCACGCAGGGCATCGATGAAGATGGCGTCGGCCTCCTGAGCGATGCGTACCTTTTCTTCGGTGATGTCACCCAATATGCGGACAGCCAAGCCCGGGCCGGGGAACGGTTGACGTTTGATGAGATGAGGCATCATACCCAGTTCGGTTCCCACGCGGCGTACTTCGTCCTTGAACAACAAACGCAAGGGTTCGCACAATTTCAGGTTCATTTTTTCGGGCAAGCCACCCACGTTATGGTGCGACTTGATGACGGTGCCGGTAATCGACAACGATTCGATGCAGTCGGGGTAGATGGTGCCTTGGGCCAACCACTTCACGTCCTCGATTTTGCGGGCTTCCTCGTCGAACACGTCGATGAATCCTTTACCGATAATCTTGCGCTTTTTTTCGGGTTCGGAAACGCCTTCCAGTTCTTTGTAGAAGCGTTTCTTGGCGTTGACACCGATGACGTTCAGCCCCAGGTGTTCGTAATCGCGCATCACGTTCTCAAATTCATTTTTGCGCAACAGTCCATGGTCCACAAAAATACAGGTGAGGTTCTTACCGATGGCTTTGTTAAGCAACACGGCGGCTACGGAGGAATCCACACCGCCTGAAAGTCCCAACACCACCTTGTCGTTGCCCAATTGCTGGCGAAGACCGGCTACGGTGGTTTCAATGAAGGAGGCTGCCGACCAGTTCTTGGCACAGCCGCAGATGGTCAGGAAGTTGTCGAGCAAAACGGAACCCTGGAGCGTATGGAATACTTCCGGGTGGAACTGCACCCCGAAGGTGTCTTCCCCTTTTATGTGGTAAGCAGCAATGGGTACATCTTTCGTGGAAGCGATGATTTCAAAGCTGTCCGGTATGTTGGTGATGGTATCACCGTGCGACATCCAGATTTGTGAATTCTCGGAAAAGCCTTCCAATAAGCGGTTGCCGGCTTTACAGCTGCTGATGTTGGCGCGGCCGTATTCCCTCGAGCCGGCCGGTTCAACACTGCCTCCTGCCGATTGGGCGATGAGTTGCGCACCGTAGCAGATGCCCAGCACCGGGTACTTGCCTCTTAAGAGGTTTACATCGGTTTTGAAAGCGGAAGCGTCATACACGGAAAACGGGCTGCCGGACAAAATAACCCCTTTCACATCGGTGGCGTCGTAGGGAAATTTGTTGTAGGGCAGGATTTCACAATAGGTGTTCAACTCGCGAACGCGCCGGGCGATCAACTGGGTAGTCTGTGAACCGAAGTCCAGGATGATGATTCTTTCTTGCATGGGAATTTGGCTGAAAAGTTATGCTGCAAAGGTAACTAAAAATGCGTTATTTTCCGTTTTTTTGGTTTGTAGAACAGGCTGAAAATGGCCAAGGCCACTACGAGTCCCGATACGATAAAGGCCCACACGTTGGCTTTACGTGACCGGGCCTCAATCACGTAGTCATCGTACAACAGTCGCTCTGCCGTAATGGAACCGCTTAGTATGTTATCTTTCAGAACGGCATTTTCGGTTGGAAGCATGGTTCCAGGAAGCGATAGCCGGTATTTGAACGATTCCCTGCTGAAATGGAAGTAACGGTCCCAACCGGCATCATCCTTCAGCCCCTTATCTTGTTGCAATTGGACGTTTTTGGTAAACCACTCGGTGTATTTATCTTCCAACTCTCCGGTGAAATCCCGGATTTCAATCCCGTTTTTTCCTGTCAACAAGTTGGGCGTGCCTGTGAACCAGAATTTAGCTTCATCGGCTGTCATGAACGAATCGATCGGAATGGTAAATCCCAGGTCGATGGGTGAGTACGTCTCCCGATAGGTGAAGTAGGTGTAGAACCAACGAAACTGCTTGTCCAGGCTGTACCGGATGTGCAGTTTGCTCCAGGGACTGCTGGATTTGATGCGGTAATGGGCCTCCATGTCCAGCATGGAAGCGAATGTCCGGCTAAGCGTCACCTGAAATTTAGGTTTTTCCCTATACGTTATGCCGGTGATTTCATTCTTGTGCCAGGGCATTCGGGCTTGGATGGAATCATAGATGCGTTGGTTGATGGGGAATCGTGCATCCAACT
The DNA here is from genome assembly GCA_964411555.1 of uncultured Bacteroidales bacterium. Classification (GTDB taxonomy): domain Bacteria; phylum Bacteroidota; class Bacteroidia; order Bacteroidales; family UBA1402; genus UBA8389. The sequence goes on from CAYPLF010000002.1 coordinate 84,835, forward strand.
TCCCGTTGCCGATTTTCCAGTTGACCACCCAGTTGCTGTCCAATAGGACGGCAAGTTCATAGGAAAGGCTGGACGAGTCACCCAACATGAATAGGGAATCGGCTTCAAGCTTGAATTCGCGGGTACACGAACCATCCGGATGGATGGTGGTCAGCATGTCGTATGGTTTCTGGGTGCATGATACAACAATCAGGAGCAGAAAAAACAGGGCCATCAGACGAAAGTTTGTTGTTTTCATAAGGCTAGGTATTTTGTTGTGGGTCGGATGGAACGAAAGTGTTTGTTTTCAAGGGAACGCTGCTGCAAAAAACCCAGGTAGGTTGGCAGGGCTTCCTCGGTTGTAGTTTGACGAAGCAAGGTGCCGGCTTGAGACTCCTGAAAGGATTGATGGGTAGCGTTTAGGTCAGTGGATGTGGATTCATTTACTTTTGTTTGAAGCAAAAAGAATGCGATAAGACCTACAGCGGCAGTATTCAAGACCAAACGCACCCATGTTCGTTGGAGCAGGTAGTTTGACTTGTGGTCGTGAATGGTATCAATGATGCGATTGGTCAGCTCTTTGCCGTTTTGGAGCCTGGGTGCCGTTTCCCTCCACTCACGAATCTGTTCTTCCAATAAGTGATTCAACTTATCCATGGTCGGTTGTTTTTTTAAGTTCTTTACGCATTGATTGTCTGGCCAGGTACAGGTTGCTTTTTATTTTTGCTGCTGACAAGCCGGTGATGGTTGAGGTTTCTTCCACACTGAGCCCCTCCAGGTCGCACAGTGTAAATACCCATTTCTGTTTGGGAGAAAGCCTCTTTGTCAAACGGGCAATCCGGGTACCAAGTTCAACATTTTCCATTGTGAGCTCCATTTCATCAGATGACAGATTCTCGATTGATTCCAGTGGGACGGTGTGTGCTTTGTACCGCAAGGATTTCAGCCTGTCATAACAATGATTTGCGGCAATGGCATACACCCAGGTTTTAAACGAACGTTCCCTATCGAACTGTGCTAAATTCAACCATACGCGTAGAAACGTTTCCTGAACAGCATCTTTTGCCTCTTCTTCGTTACACAGCAAACGGAACGCAAGTTGATATACCATGAACTGATGGGCTTCCACCAACATTCGAAACGATTTTTCGTCTTTCAGTTGACTGGATGCAATCAGTTCATTGATGGTTTCAGGCGTCATGTTGTGGAACGTATACTATTGGTACGATAAAAGTAGGGTTTAGTCGAAAAAAAAAGGGTGTTTTCAAAATAAAATGAAACACCCGGAGTTTTAAAGGAGAAACAATTAAGTGGTTGCAATGAAAAAATACCTGTTGTATTCCCTGCTTTTCTTGGCGTTGGCCATCGTACTGGTTTCCTGTAAAACGCCTTGCGGTTGCGGCTACTGATTATCAACAAAAAAAACCGAAAAAAGTGGTTTTTTTCGGACAAAAAGTGTAATTTTGTGGGCGATTTTAAGTACACACTAAAAATTCCAACAAAACAATGATTAAGGTAGGTATTAACGGTTTTGGCCGTATTGGCCGCTTGGTTTTCCGTGCCGCTCAAGAAAGAAACGATGTTCAAATCGTTGCAGTAAATGACCCGTTC
>CAYPLF010000003.1:0-44435 GCA_964411555.1 uncultured Bacteroidales bacterium
GAGGCCACCTTTGTGTTGGGGGCCTACCCCATGACTTGGATTGAATCCGGTGTGGCCGCCTTGTCCAATATGGTTCAGCAGCAGATGACAGTAGGGCCCTTCAAAGATTTGCTGGTCAACGGCATCATTGGAGGGGTAGGAGGTGTGATTGTTTTTTTACCAAATATTCTGATCCTGTTCTTTTTTATTTCCATCATGGAAGATACGGGGTATATGTCGAGGGCGGCCTTTATCATGGACAAACTTATGCACAAGATGGGCCTGCACGGCAAATCGTTCATTCCGCTTATCATGGGCTTTGGTTGCAGTGTGCCCGCCATCATGGCAGCACGTACCATAGAAAGCCGCAACAGCCGCCTGTTGACCATACTGATTACTCCCCTGATGTCGTGCAGCGCCAAACTGCCCGTTTATTTGCTGCTGGCCGGTGCGTTCTTTCCCCATCACGCCGGTTTGGTCATGTTCGGTTTGTATTTGACCGGTGTGCTGATGGCAGTCTTGCTGGCACGTATCTTTAAAAGACTCTTCTTCAAGAAAGAAGACCTGCCTTTTGTCATGGAGTTGCCTCCTTACCGCGTTCCCACCTCTCGTTCCGTACTCAGACACATGTGGGAGAAAGCGTTCCAATATTTGAAGAAAATGGGTTCGGTTATTTTGCTGGCTACCATCGTCATTTGGTTGTTAGGCTATTTTCCCAGGCATGAAGCGTATGTGTCGAATCCCACCGTGGAAACCCTGCGTGTGCAACAGGAACACTCGTTTATAGGGCAATTGGGGCATGCCGTTGAACCCGTCATCAAACCACTGGGCTTCGACTGGAAGATAGGCGTATCCTTGCTTTCGGGCGTAGCGGCCAAAGAAATCGTGGTCAGTACCATGTCGGTGTTGTACGCCAATCCGTCCGATCCGGCCAGCCTGCCTCATCGACTGAAAACAGATACCTACCAAGACGGCCGCCCGGTGTTCAATCCGGCCGTGGCCCTGGCACTCATGATCTTTGTGCTCCTGTATTACCCCTGCATAGCCGCCATCACCGCCATCAGCCGAGAAACAGGTTCCTGGAAGTGGGCCTTGTTCGAGGTGGGTTATACCCTGCTGGTAGCCTGGGTGATGGCATTCATCACCTACCGCATTGCGCTGTTGTTCCTGTAACCGGATTGCAGCATCTTAGCTTACTACTTCCTGGTATTCAGTGCCGGAGCTATATCTATTCTGTTTAATGTTGAAGCCTCAGGGGTACAGGTAGAAGATCCTGTCCATCAACTGCCATTTCTCTGCTGAAGAAGCCCCGGGTTTGGAAATCTGGAAAATTTCCATGTATGCTTCCCATTCCTCTTGCCGGTTCAAGGTGGCCAGTTTCGTCATGGCGGAATCCCAATCGAAATCAAGGGGCGTTTCCACAACCATGAACAACTTGGTTCCCAGGTTGTAGAGTTCCATTTCCAGGATTCCCACTTCCCGGATGCCCGCCCGGATTTCAGGCCAGGCTTCTGCTTCGCTGTGCCGTTTGATGTATTCGGCAATCAAAGCCGGGTCATCTTTCAAATCGAGGGTTTGACAATACCGTTTTACGGGTTGTTTGTAGGCTTGTACCGGGTATCCGGTTTTTTTTGTGGGTTTCATGGTGCTAATATTAAAAGCAAATGCTTGATTTATTCGATTTTTTTTGGTAGGTTTGATACAAATTTACATCATCTTATTCAACAAAGAAGCCGTTTAACTGTTAAACACTTCGATGAGCGGTAAATAAAGGTGATGTTACATCAATAAACCAAGCAAAAAACTTCAATACACTATGGCAACAATCACATTCAAAGGCAATCCGGTACATACCAGCGGAAACTTGCCGAAGGTGGGGACCAAAGCACCCGATTTCTGTTTGACCAACGCAAATATGGCCGATGTTTCGTTGGCCGATTATGCGGGGAAGCGCATCGTGATGAACATTTTCCCCAGTATTGATACCGGTATCTGTGCCATGTCGGTACGTCGCTTCAATAAGGAAGTGGAGAAACTGGAAAACACGGTGGTACTCTGCATTTCAGCCGACCTGCCTTTTGCCGCCAGCCGGTTTTGTGGTGCCGAAGGGCTAAACAATGTGGTTACCTTGAGCGAACTCAGGCCTCCCAGGAATTTTGCCGAAACATACGGCCTCCGTATGATGGAAGGTCCGTTCGCCGGACTGATGTCCAGGGCCGTGGTGGTGCTCGATGAAACGGGAACAGTCATCTACACCGAACAGGTGCCTGAAATTGCCCAAGAGCCGGCCTATGAACCCGTAGTGGCCATTTTGTCCAGGTAATCCATATTCAGTAAGAACAAGCTTTTGTCCCTTGTTTTGATTGGTATCTTTGGTCAAAACAAGGGATGAAGGCGTATGTAACGGTAGGTTGGCGGCATCAAATGGCGTTTGCCCTAACAGTTATCGTTGTAACTGTTACTGCAACAGCCGCCATTCCCCCAGGTTATTATTCACCGATTGAAGGACAACAGTCGGCTGGACTCAAGGCTGCCTTAAGTCGGTTGCTCCAGGACCATCTGGTTCTTGAGTATGATAGTTTGTGGTTTTTATTTTCCCGCACAGACACCCGTCCAGATGGAACTGTGTGGGATATGTATTCTGATAGGAAACAAACGAGCTTTCAGGGAATGAACCGCGAACACGCCTTTCCAAAAAGTTGGTGGGGAGGCACCATCAATGCGGCGTATTCCGACCTGCACCACCTGTTCCCGGCAGATTGGGAAGCCAACAGGGCCAAAAGCAATTATCCCCTGGGCACGGTTGGGATACCCGTATTCAATAATGGAGTAAGCAAAGTGGGCTACGGCAGGTATCAGGAAGAGGCTTCGGAAAATCTGGTTTTCGAGCCGTCCGATACCTATAAAGGTGATTTTGCCCGCGCTTATTTTTACGTGGTTACCTGCTACCAGGACTTGACATGGAGGCATACTTTCATGGTTGAAACCAACCCTTACCCCACCTTGAAACAGGAAGCCATCCGGTTATTGACGGAATGGCACAGGAAAGATCCGGTCAGCCCAAAAGAAAGGCAACGGAATGAGGCGGTCTATGAATACCAACACAACCGAAATCCCTTTATCGACTACCCCGAACTGGTCAGCTACCTGTGGGGCGATTCTACCTCGTATGCCTTCAGTCTACTTGGCAGAGAAGGCTTACAATCAGGCAACTTGCTGCAAGTCTATACGCATCAAGGCTTACTTTATGTGCTGTCAACTAAACCGGGATTATGGGTTGAAGTGTTCAATCCAATGGGCATCAGCCTGCTGAAAGCAACAACCACGGGAACCAATCAAAGCCTTGGCGCGTTTTCTCCCGGGGTATATGTGGTGAGGTATCCGGGTTGTGTATTGAAGGTGGCGGTGCAATAGCTGCCTAAAAAAGATTTTCAGGCAAGTTCATCCATCCGCACCAAACCGTTGACAACAGCATAGATGGTCCAGTTTGACAACGACTTGTTATCCAGTTTGCGGGCAATATTTTTCCGGTGATAAATGACCGTATTCAGGGCAATGTGGAAACGCTCGGCAATTTCTTTGTTTTGTAGACCCAGTACGGCCATTTTCAACACCTCGTTTTCCCTACGGGTGAGGGTGCTTTCCGGCATTGGCCGTTTGCTGTGCGGGTTTCCCACTCCGTGTCCCTGACCGTGGATGTCGAGCAGACCCTTCAAAAAAACAGGTGCGGGTACACACACGTCAAGGAAGCGGAGACCGGGCATGGAAGGCTTTACTTGTTGACCCTGTGTCAGTACAATCAGTCTTTGTGCCAGGGGTTTGAAAAATACATCCTCATGGCTGACCAGATTCTCCGATACGAAGTAATGCACCACATGGGGAAGAGTGGTTGATTTCAAGGCTTCTAGAGACGAAAAGGAATAGACGTCGATGAGTGGAGCAATGGACTCGATCATACTTTTCAGGCCAAGAGCAGCCAGGATGTTGCTCTCTACAATAACGATACAGGGTTTGGCAAATTGATGGTCCATTCGTTGCGCAAAGATACGTAAAAAGCCCGAAGAAAAACCCCCACAAATGAGGGTTGACCGACGTCCTGCCTATACCTACTTTTGCAGTGCGCATGAAGTCAGCTCAATTCCTTTTTCTTTTAGTAACCAGTGCCTTTCTGAGTGAAGTTGTCTCAGCTCAGGTGTCTGCAGATACCACCGTTGAGCTGAGCCCCGTCGTTGTTGGAGCCAAGCAGGCTGCCAGCGCTCCGTATGCCTCCATCCGCACCTTTCAACAGCCCAAGCTGCTGGCTGAACGGGTGGAAGCAATCAAGGACCTTTCACTCATGGTGCCCAATGTGTTTATGCCCGACTACGGTTCACGTATGACATCGGCTATATACGTCAGAGGTCTGGGTGCCCGTATGGATCAATCTGTCATGGGTTTGGTGGTGGATGGCATTCCTGTATTCAACAAAAACAACTACGACGCGCGTTTCGGAGAAGTAGTCAGCCTGTCGGTTTTGAGAGGCCCTCAAAGCACCTTATATGGCAGAAATACCATGGGGGGCGTGATCAACATCCGCACACGTTCTCCCCGAACGTTCCAGGGTACCGAAATCCAGGTGGATGCTGCCAACGGACAGACGCAGGGCGCAAGTTTGTCACACTACTCCAAACTCAACGAAACCCTGTTCCTGTCTGCCCACGGATACGGTGGTCGTTCCAACGGCTTGTACACCAATGTGTATGACAATTCCTCGTGCGATGCCTACCAGGAAGCCGGTGGGCGTATACGCTTGGAAAAAACGACAGACCAAGTTGATTGGATGGAAAACCTATACGTGAGTTGGGTGGACCAAAGCGGCTACCCGTACCGCCAACGGTTGGAAGGTGCGCTGCAACCCATTCGCTACAACGCCCCATCCGGTTACACACGTCTCGTCATCAGTGAAGGCTTTACCGTAAACCGTCACCTGGATGAGCATGTACTCACCAGCACGACTTCGTACCAACATTCAGGAGACGACATGCAGTTGGATCAAGATTTTACAGCCGATGATTTTTTCACCATGCATCAGGCTCAACAAGAACACCTGCTTTCCGAAGACTTGATTCTGCAGTGGAACGACCCTTCGCTTCGGTGGAAATCGATGACAGGGCTTCACCTGTTCGGTCGCTTGTTGAGTACGGACGCTCCGGTCACTTTCCGGCGAAAAGGCATTGATGAGCTGATACTGGCCAACGCAAACAGAGGCATGCAGACTGTTTTCCCCGACGCACACCTTGAAATCAGTGATTCATCTTTTTTACTGGCATCCGTATTTACTCAGCCCTCCATCGGAATGGCTCTCTACAACCAGTCTTCGCTGCAACTTGGAAACTGGTCGTTTCATGCGGGACTGCGGTTGGAAGTTGAATCGGCCTCGCTCGATTACGCCTGTCAATCAGACTTACACTATCGCTTTTCTCTCACTATGCCCCAGTTCAAGCGACTGGAAACACAGCTGAACGGGCAATCCTCACTTAATTTTCTGGAGCTGTTACCCAGTTTGGCTGCTACGTGGAAGCCGCTTTCCACAGTTGGCATTTCGGCGCAACTCTCCAAAGGTTATAAAGCAGGCGGATTCAATACGCAGCTGTTTTCGGATATTCTGAAAAACCAATTGATGAGCCATCTGATGGAAGATATGGGCCTGTATATGGAGACGTTGTTGGACGGTTATACCGTTTCAGATGTGGTCACCTACAAACCTGAACACAGTTGGAATCTTGAATTGAAGGTGGAAGCCATGCCCGTCAAACAACTTCAGTTGACAGCCACCGGATTCTACATCGATTGCCGCAACCAACAACTCACCGTTTTTCCGGCCGGAAAGAACACCGGCCGCATGATGACAAATGCCGGGCAGACCCGAAGCTACGGAGCAGAAGTGGAGGCTACTTACCGGTTGGGGCACTGTCTCTTTCAGCTGGATTATGGCTACACCAACGCCCGCTTTGTGCGCTACAACAACGGCATGGAAGACTTCAAAGGGAAACGTGTCCCTTTTGCGCCTGAAAACACCCTGCATGCTTCCGTCGACCGTAGTATCGTATTTCGTAAAAAATGGTTGGACGCTGTCCAGGTACATCTTGGCTACCGAGGAAGTGGAACCATTTGGTGGACGGAAGCCAACGATGTCAGTCAACCGTATTACCAGTTGTTCGATGCATCCCTTGGTCTGACCCGTGGCCGGTTTACCCTGCAGTGCTGGGGGAAGAACCTGGGTAATACCGACTACGATTCTTTTTACTTTGTTTCCATGGGCAATGCTTTTTTACAAAAAGGGCGCCCGCTTCAATACGGTGCTACCCTGCGCCTATCACTAGCCCAATCATCAACCCGTTAAACCATACAGTATGAAACAATTTCTTTTTTCCGCGCTTGCCCTTACGCTGGGTTTCTCCGTAATTTCCTGTTCTGATCCCGATGAAGACAACGGAGAACAAAACAACCCCGATGAAACAAACCAAGAATTGTTTGTCGGTCAACTGACGGTTGAACCGCTCAGTGAGCACCCATTTGTGATGGACAGCGTGAGCATTTCAATGGCTGTCAACGATTCCACGGGCACCATGACCATGGTCATGTATAAGGTCCGCTTTTCGCCCAGTATGCCCATTACATTGGACATGACAGTAACGGGCATCGATGCTGAGTCGAACCAGGGTGTTTTTATCCTGAGTGCTGACAGCATTGTTCCACAGGCCTTGGGTGGCCCTTTTCCTGCATACACCATCAGCAACCTGAACGGTGTGATGACAGATGATTCTTTGCATGTATCTATGAACTGTGGCAGCTATCCGTTGACATTCAGAGGTGGCCGCTAATCCCTTATTCAGACTTTCTCAGAGAAAAAGAAGGTGCCTGTTTTACGAAAGTAAGCAGGCACTTTCTATAATTAAAAGAAACATAAAAGATACAAAATATAAATATAAATTATACATTTGTTCCATGGTTGTTGACGTGTAAACAGATGTATTGATATGAAAAACAAAGTACGTTTTGTTCTTTTATGCCTGTTGGCTCAGGCTTTCTTTGTTATAAATGGCTTGCTGTCGGCACAGACAGCGACTCAAGACACCTTGAGCTGGACGTGGGAGGTGACTTCCACGGCCAGTACCCAAACAAAGACCTGCGTGTTGGAATTTACCGACAGTATTTCTGTGGATTGGGGCGATGGTATCGTGGAATGGGTCAACGATTCGCTCAGTAAAAAAAATCTGACACATGTGTATGGCATCGTAGGTAATTTTACCTGTACCGTTGCCGGCACCTCGATTACCTATTTCAAGGCAGATTCCCGCCGCCTGTTGAGCCTGCATCCTGAAAAGGCTCCCAATCTGACCTACATCAGCTGTACCAGCAGTCAGCTGACATCGCTGGACCTCAGCCGTAACACCAAGCTGGAGTCGCTTTACTGCGGTGGAAACGACCTTCAATCGTTAAACCTGTCGGCAAATACAAGCTTGCAAACCCTGACTTGTTCAGACAACAAACTGACGTATTTGGACCTGACCGGACTGACGCAACTCAAGAAAGTAACCTGTCATACCAATCCGCTTACCGCTTTGTCGGTCAATTCGACAGGTGCCTTGACCTACCTGTCCTGTTCGTCCTGCAGCCTAAGTGCCCAGGCTCTGGATAGTCTGTTTGAACAACTTCCCGTTCTGCCTGAAGTGTCCACCAGCCAAAACCTGTTTATCAGTGAAAATCCGGGTTCAACAGCCTGTCACCCGGAGTTGGCCGCAGCCCGGAAGTGGACCTTGGAAACAAACACGACGAATAGCCTCGTGTACATACCCCCTGTCAGCGTGAAAATGGGTAATACGGCGATGATGCCGGTCCATTTGGATAATGTACAACCCATAGTGGCTTTCGAAATGGATCTGGCTTTGCCGGAAGGATTGACACTCGACACCGTTCTGACAACTCTGGTCGCTGCCAGAACCGTAGGGCACAAGTTGTCAGTAGCCAAGGTTTCGACTTCGTCCGTCCTGTACAAAATCATGGCGTATTCCATGACCAGCAAGGATACATTGCTTGGCAGACAAGGAGCCTTTGTCAACCTGTATATCAACGTGCCTGACACCGTGCGCACCTATACCATTGACATCAAAAAGGTTATTTTGGCCGATACGGCAGCCAATCCGGCCGATGTGACACTGTCCGACGGTAAATTATCCGTTCTGCCCCGTTATACACCCGGTGATGCGGACAAGGATGACAGGGTGAACGTAACCGATTTGGTGTGGTTGGTGGCAGTTATCAATGGCCGTTCACCCTCAGGATGCCAAAAAGAAGCCATTGACATGGATGAAAACGGTGTATGGAATGTGTTGGATGTGGTCCGGTTGGTCAATGCGATCAATTCGACCATTTATAGTGCGGTATCTCCCGCCGGACGCATCAAGGTTGCTTCACCATCCGATGAGTCACCGGCAAGCGGTGTCCTGTTAAAGCAGCCCTATCAAGTAGGTGTTGCCACAACGAGCAATCATCTATACCTGACCCAATCATCGGACGATCCGGCAATGCTCAATCTTTGTCTTGACAACCATGATGCCGTTCAAGCCCTACAGGCAGACATTGTATTACCCGAAGGCATGACCTTGATTCCGGAAGCAACCAGCCTGACGGCACGCTGTGCTTCAACGCATACCTTAAAACTCGTTCCGGTTTCGAATGAAGATAATCGGTACAGGTTGGTAATCTGGTCCATGTCTACCGGTATACCGTTTACCGAAAACTCAGGTGCCTTGGTTTCATTGAATAGTAAACAACGGGATACCAAATCCGAATCGGGAGATGATGTTTTGAAAGGTTTTTTGGAACAGACCGTGCTGACAGGGCTCAATATGACAACACTGAACAGCTTTTCTTATGAAACAGCGTTGGAAATGCCAGGCCATGAACCATTACTCAAGGTTGTAGTTGGTACGGGTCCAGACGGCAAATTATGGGTAAAGGGTGAAAACCTGGAACACATTACCGTCTACGACGTGACCGGTAGAAAGGTGAGCGAACTACCTTGTTTCGGCGAAAGGAGCTGCAGTTTCACCCTCCGTTCCGGCTGTTACATGGTGAAAGTGGAGCAAGGGAAGGATTCAGCCAGTGTATTCAAGGTACTTGTTCCTTAAAGACAGACATGCACATACCCCACTGATTGGCGGTGGGGTAGATTTATTGCCAACTTGTCAGTATTTTTGGTGGATTGGCGCAAAAAAGACGCTACTTTTGTCAGTTGAAATCGGTTTAATGCCGTATGTTTTTTTTGGCACAGTATTCGCATAAGAGAAATGTGTCGGTCGATAACCGACAACAATCAATTACTCAACCGGGGCAACCCGTAACGATAAACGAAATCATTAACCTAAAAAAAGTAGTGTTATGTCATTAAAACCTCTTTCTGACCGCGTGCTCGTTAAACCGGCAGCCGCAGAACAAAAAACAGCAAGTGGCATCATCATCCCGGATTCAGCCAAGGAAAAACCCCTCAAGGGTGAAATTATTGCAGCTGGTCCCGGTACCAAGGATGAAGTCATGCAAGTAAGCGTTGGCGATGTTGTTTTATACGGCAAATACGCCGGAACTGAAATTGAAGTAGATGGTGAGAAACTGCTCATTATGCGTCAATCAGACATTTTAGCAAAATTCTAAACAGGAAATACGATTATGGCAAAAGAGATTAAATTCAACATGGACGCCCGCGACCTGCTCAGGAGCGGGGTTGACCAGCTGGCAGATGCCGTTAAGGTGACACTGGGCCCCAAAGGTCGCAATGTGATTCTCGATAAGAAGTTTGGTGCTCCCCACATTACCAAAGACGGGGTAACAGTAGCCAAAGACATTGAGTTGGAAAATGCTTTCGAAAACATGGGTGCCCAACTGGTGAAGGAAGTGGCTTCCAAAACGGGCGACGATGCCGGCGACGGTACCACTACCGCAACAGTACTGGCACAAAGCATCATCCGTGAAGGCTTGAAGAACGTCACCGCCGGTGCCAACCCCATGGACCTGAAGCGCGGTATTGACAAAGCCGTTGCTGCTGTTGTCGCCAACATCAAGTCACAAGCCAAGGAAGTGGGCAATGATTTTGAAAAAATCGAGCAAGTAGCCCGTATTTCCGCCAACAACGATGCCGAAATCGGTAGCCTGATTGCTGAGGCTATGAAGAAAGTTTCCAAAGAAGGTGTCATCACCATCGAGGAAGCCAAGGGTACCGATACCCACATCGACGTGGTGGAAGGTATGCAGTTCGACCGTGGTTACCTGTCTGCTTACTTCGTGACCAATGCGGAAAAGATGGAAGCGGAACTCGAAAATCCCTACATTCTGATTCACGATAAGAAAATCTCTTCCCTGAAGGAAATGCTTCCTATCCTAGAAGCAGCCGTCCAAACCAGCCGTCCGCTGCTCATCATCGCCGAAGATATCGACGGTGAAGCGTTGACCACCTTGGTGGTGAACCGCCTGCGTGCCGGTTTGAAAATCTGCGCCGTGAAGGCTCCGGGCTTCGGCGACCGTCGCAAGGAAATGCTTCAGGATATCGCCATCTTGACCGGTGGTACCGTGATTACCGAAGAACAAGGCTTGCAACTGGAATCAGCCACGCTTGACATGCTGGGTACAGCAGAGAAGATTACCGTGACCAAAGATGACACCACCATCGTAAACGGCCGTGGCAGCAAAGACGCCATTGCCGACCGTGTGGGTCAGATCAAGGCTCAGATTGCCAAGACAACCTCCGATTACGACCGCGAAAAGCTGCAGGAACGACTGGCCAAACTGGCCGGTGGTGTGGCCGTTTTGTACGTAGGTGCACCCTCCGAAGTGGAAATGAAGGAAAAGAAAGACCGCGTGGACGACGCTCTCAGTGCAACGCGCGCCGCCATCGAAGAAGGAACCGTACCGGGTGGTGGTGTGGCCTACATCCGTGCCCTGAACGACCTCGACAAACTCAAGGGTGACAACGAAGAAGAAAACCTGGGTATCAAGATTGTCCGCCGTGCCATCGAAGAACCGCTCCGCCAGATTGTGTTCAACGCAGGCAAGGAGGGTGCCGTTGTCGTACAGAAAGTACTGGAAGGCAAAGACGACTATGGTTACAACGCCCGCACCGATACCTACGAAAAGTTCTACAAAACCGGTGTGATCGATCCGGCCAAGGTGGCCCGCGTGGCCTTGGAAAATGCGGCTTCCATCGCCGGCATGTTCCTGACCACCGAATGTGTCATTACCGACAAGAAGGAAGAAAATCCTGCTCCAGCTATGCCAGGTGGCATGGGCGGCATGGGCGGCATGATGTAATTCCAATTTCGCATAATTAAAAAAGGGCATTCTGAAAAACGGGATGCCTTTTTTTTCTGTCACAAGGCTTCGATTTATGTGTGATTAATCCAAATGAAAAGTTGGTTGTGTCATTCACTGTATTTATCTTGCGTAAAATAACTACGATAACGGGTAATCAACCATGAATAAATTAACGGCAGTAATAATTACATACAACGAAGCTGCCAACATTGAAAAATGCCTTCAATCCGTGAAAGAGATTGTAGATGAGATAATTGTTGTGGACTCTTATTCTACTGACAACACCAAAGAGATTTGTAACAGATTCGGGAACGTGACGTTTATTGAACACCCGTTTGAGAACTTTGGACGTCAAAAGCAATTTGCCATAGAACAATCGAACAACGACTGGGTAATTTCACTGGACGCTGATGAACAGCTAAGTCTGGAGCTGGCTGAAGAAATCAAGCAGGTAATGGAGGGCACTCCTGCACACATGGCCTACTACATCCGACGGAGTACCCTTTATCAGGGCAGGATGCTGCGGTTTTGCGGCATGCATTCCGAGAAACACTTGAGGCTGTTCAACAAAAAAGCCGGAAGGTTTTCGGAAGCCAAGGTGCATGAGAAGTATGTGACTGAACATCCTTGTGGAACGCTGAAGCATACAATGATTCACCAACCCTTCCGGGATTTGGCCCACCATGTGGAAAAGATAAACAACTATACTACCCTATATGCAAAAGATAAGGTATTGAAAAAGAAAGTTTTCAGGTTGAATATCCTGTTTCGGTGCTTTCTACGGTTTATGACCATCTATTTCGTAAAATTAGCCATACTCGACGGCTATGCCGGTTTCGTTTGGGCTGTGATGGGCTCTTATTACAGCTTTCTGAAGTACGCCAAAATTGATGAATTGAAACAACACGTCAGTTGAACCAACGGTAAAGGGTAGAGATGCCTTCGGTTTTTTATTTCCCCAGAATGTCGTGAATGGCGGTTACAATGCCTTCCGCGTCGAAGCCGCACAGGTGGTGGAGATCGGCCAGTGAGCCGTGCTCGATGAAATGGTCGGGGATGCCCAGGCGGCGGACGGTGGTGGTGTAGCCGTGTTCGCTGAAGAATTCGAGGATGGCCGAACCGAAGCCGCCTACGATGGTGCCGTTTTCAATCGTGATGATATGGGCGAACTGTTTACCGATGGTGTGCAGCAGTTCTTCATCGAGCGGCTTGACAAAACGCATGTTGTACATAGCCACCGACAGACCCTCTGTTTCCATTTTTTCAGCCACCTGCAAAGCGGTTTTGCCAATTGGTCCGATGGAAAGTAAAGCCAACTCGCTGCCTGACTTCAGGCATTCTCCCTTCCCAATGGGAATTTCAACCATGGGGTTACGCCAGTTGGTCAAGTAGCCCGAACCTCTTGGGTAACGTATCACGAACGGTCCGACGTTGCGCAGTTGAGCGGTGTACATCAGGTTCCGCAATTCGTGCTCGTCGATGGGGGAACTGATGGTGAGGTTGGGAATGCAGCGGAAGCTGGCCAAATCGAACACTCCATGGTGTGTGGGGCCATCTTCACCCACCAGGCCGGCCCTGTCCAGGCAAAGGACTACGTGCAGTCCCTGGATGGCCAGATCATGGATTACATTGTCGTAACTGCGTTGGGCAAAGGAAGAATAGATGTTGCAGTACGGAATAAGGCCTTGCGAGGCCAATCCTCCCGAGAAAGTGACCGCATGCCCTTCAGCTATGCCGACATCGAAGGATCTTTCGGGAAATTGTTCCATCATCAGGTTCATGCTGCACCCGGTAGGCATGGCTGGAGTGATACCCACAATCTTATCGTTTTGTTCGGCAAGTTCCACCAGTGTGTGTCCGAATACATCCTGAAACTTCAATGGTTCATCCTTACCTTTTGAAGAGGAAATGCGTTCGCCCGTCTTTTTGTTGTAACGTCCAGGTGCGTGCCATTGGGTGGCATCTTGCTCTGCAGGAGCAAATCCTTTTCCCTTGACGGTACAAATATGCAACAATTTGGGGCCGGTCATGTCTTTGATGTCATTGAGCACCTTGACCAGGTTCTCCACATCGTTTCCATCTACCGGGCCAAAATACCGGATGTTCAACCCTTCAAATATATTGTTTTGCTGGTTGGTCAACAGGGCCTTCAGGCTGTTGCCGAAGCGAAGCAGCCGGGATTTCCTGTTTTCGTTGATGATGCCCAACCGTTTGAGCAAACGGTAGGTCTTCCAGCGAAACGCATTATACCGTTTGGATGTGGTCATTTTGACCAAATAGTCACTGAGACCACCCACATTCCTGTCAATGGACATGTGGTTGTCGTTGAGAATGATCAGCAGGTTGTTGGGATGAACCGATGCGTTGTTGAGGCCTTCAAATGCCAACCCACCAGACATGGATCCGTCTCCAATAACAGCTGCAACCAACCGGTTGTTGTATTGCAAATTGCTGGCAATGGACATACCCAGTGAAGCGGAAATGGAATTCGAAGCGTGCCCGGACACAAAGACGTCATAGGGGCTTTCAGCTGGATTGGGAAAACCACTCAACCCTTTGAATTCTCGGTTGGTGTGAAATTGAGACTTCCGTCCCGTGAGAATCTTATGGGCGTAGGCCTGGTGACCGACATCCCACATCAACAAATCGTTTGGTGTGTCTAAGACATAATGAAGAGCTACGGTCAACTCGATGGCACCCAAACTGGCACCCAAATGACCGGGATGATCGGCCAGTTCATCAATGATCAGTTGACGAATCTCTTCGCATACTTGCTTTAAATCGCTAGTAGTCAACCCCTTTAAATCGCTGGGGTATTGGATGTGGTCAAGTAAGGGCCCGTTTGTCATATCCATAGCTCTAGCATGCAAAAGTACGCTTTTTTCGCCTGTTCAACGATATTATTTTATAATTTTGTCCCTCATGGACTTCAGGACCAACATAGCGCCGGTACCCGCACCCTTCAGCCTTTCCTTTGCAGACAGGTTACTGGTGATGGGTTCCTGTTTTGCCGAAACCATTGGTCAACGACTGAGGGAAAGTGGTTTCAACACCGTCCAGAATCCGTTTGGAGTGGTGTACAACCCGTCTTCCATTGTCCTGTCCATCCAACGCCTCATTCAAGCAGAACCGTTTCAAGAAGCTGATTTGGTTGAATATGAGCAGTTGTACCACAGTTTTAACCATCACGGTTCATTTTCAGGCAGCAATCCGAAGGAAACTCTGGAACACATGAATGCAGCCTATTGGAAGGCAGTGACTGCGCTGAAGGAATCAACGTGTCTGATGCTGACGTTTGGAACGGCTTGGGTGTATACATTACGGGAAACCGGTGAGGTGGTTGCGAATTGTCACAAGTTTCCGGCTGCACACTTCAACCGCCATCGCCTTTCCGTCATCGATATTGTTGAAACGTTTGTATCCCTTTTCGACACCTTGTTTGCTTCAAATCCGGCCCTTCGCATTGTCCTCACAGTGAGTCCAATCCGACATCAGAAAGACGGGTTCCACGCCAATAACATCAGCAAATCAATGTTGTTACTGGCTACAGAGTCGCTGGTTGAACGGTATGAAAACGTGTGGTATTACCCGTCATACGAGTTGATGATGGACGATTTGAGGGATTACCGCTTTTATGCCGACGACATGTTGCATCCTTCCCCATTGGCCACCAACTATATTTGGGAACATTTCTCCGAAAGCTACTTCAGCAAACAAACGAGGGAGATGGCCAAACAGGTGCAGCAAATCCGGAAAGCGATGGAACACAGGCCGTTTCATCCCGATGATTCCGCCTACAGACGGTTTGCTCAAAAAAACCTGGCCGCCATTGAAGGTTTGGTCTTGAGTGAACCCGCGCTCAATCTAAAGGAGGAAAAAGCATTTTTTGAACGTATCATCCGTGGACGCTGAGCCCCCGGCGTAACGACAGGACTATGAAGTATACAATCCAAGAGGTGGCGGAAGTCATCAACGCTGAAACAAGGCTGGTCAACAATGGAACCATCAGTTGGTTGCTCACCGACAGCCGCTCGATGTTTTTTCCCGAGGAAAGCCTCTTTTTTGCCATAAAGACTGCCCGCAATGACGGTCATCGCTATGTGGGCGATCTCTATAAACGAGGCATACGGCATTTTGTGATTTCTGACCCTTCCATTCAACCAACTACTTATCCTGAAGCCAACCTGCTTTTTGTGCCCGATACGCTGGCCGCATTGCAACAACTGGCCGCCTCCCGTCGTGCCCGCGTAGCTTGTCCGATGATTGCCATTACCGGCAGCAATGGAAAGACCATCGTCAAGGAATGGCTGTGGCAATTGTTGCGACAAGATGTGCTGATTGAACGTTCACCGAGGAGTTACAACTCGCAAATAGGGGTGCCCCTTTCACTCTGGCAACTCGACGAACAAACCGGCTTGGGTATTTTCGAGGCCGGCATTTCCCTACCCGGTGAAATGCAGGTGTTACAAGCCCTGATTCGTCCAACCATGGGCATCCTGACCAATATCGGTGCCGCCCATCAGGAAAACTTTCAATCGTTGGAGCAAAAGGCAACTGAAAAAATACGGTTGTTCAGTTCGTGCGAACAGATTGTCTATTGCCTTGACCAGGCTCAATCCAGAGCAGCGCTTGAGGCAGCATATCCGGTTACGTCGTTGGTTGGTTGGTCGCGTAAAGACAAAACAGCCCAACTATATGTGGAACAGGAAGAAAATCCAGGTTTCCGCACACTCATACGCTATACGTGGGAAGGTCGCATAAACACGTTTGTCTTGCCGTTTTCCGATGAGGCATCGATTGAAAACGCCCTACATTGCCTGACGGTTTTATTGCTCAGAAAAGTACCGGCCGTAGCCATAGCCGAACGGATGACACACCTCGAACCGGTGGCCATGCGGTTGGAGGTGAAGGAAGGCAAGCGGGGTTGCGTAATCATCAACGACAGCTACAATGCCGACGTAAACGCGTTGGAATTGGCGCTCGATTTTCAGGCCAGACGGGCTGCCGGTGGCCAATTGAAGCGGACCCTCATTTTGTCGGATATTTTGCAAAGCGGGCAGAAGCCGGCTGCTTTGTATGAAACGGTAGCCAACTTGCTGAAACGCAAACAGGTTGATTGTTTGATCGCCATCGGTCATGATTTGTCTGCGCATGCTCACTTGTTCGATTTGCCCGCTCATTTCTTTCTGAAGACCGACCGCCTGTTGCTTTCGGGCTTGTTGGACGAGATGAAGAACGAATCCATCCTGATCAAAGGTTCTCGTTCGTTCGGATTTGAGGAAATCAGCGAACGGCTTTCCCTCAAGGTGCATGAAACGGTGTTGGAAGTGAATCTGGATGCCCTGGTGCACAATATGAATTACTTCAAGTCGTACCTGAAACCGACCACCCAGGTCATAGCCATGGTCAAGGCTGCCGGTTATGGCAGTGGTTCGCTGGAAGTGGCCAAAACCCTGCAAACACATGCTTGTGATGCCGTGGCGGTGGCGGTGGCCGATGAAGGGGTGGAGCTGCGTCACGGAGGCATCACCCTGCCCATCCTGGTCATGAACCCGGAGTTCGGCAGTTTTTCCACCATTGTTGAACATAAACTTGAGCCGGAAATCTATAGTTTCAAGTTGCTTGAAGCCTTTATCCGTGAAGCCGAGCGAGAAGGAGTCAGCAATTATCCCATTCACGTGAAACTCGATACGGGCATGCACCGTTTGGGTTTTGAAGAACACGATTTACCTGCGTTGATCGAGCGGTTGAAGGGGCAAGAGTCCCTGCGCGTCCGCTCTGTATTTTCCCATTTGGCCGGTAGTGACGAATCGACGTTTGACGCATATACCGAGCAACAATTGGAACAATTCGAACGGATGTCTTCCACCTTGACAGCTGCATTCGATCACCACATCCTTCGCCACATTCTCAATTCAGCGGGTATTGAACGGTATCCGGCCCATCAATACGATATGGTGCGGCTTGGTATCGGTCTGTACGGAATTTCTGTTGCCCATCCGGACTTGGTCAGGAATGTCAGCACTTTGAAGACAACCATCCTTCAGATTCGCACCCTGGAAGCCGGCCAAAGTGTTGGATATAGCCGTAAGTGCATGCTGGAACGCACCTCCCGAATAGCCACGTTGCCCATTGGTTACGCCGACGGTTTGGACCGTCACCTGGGGAACCGGACAGGTGAGGTGGTGGTCAACGGCCATAGGGTACCCATTGTAGGTAATGTATGCATGGATGCTTGCATGATTGATGTGACCGACATTCAGGCAGAGGAGGGAGATGAAGTGATTGTATTCGGTGACCCCTTACCCATAGGCGAGGTGTCTAACAAGCTGGGGACCATACCCTATGAGATTTTGACCTCTGTATCCAACCGTGTAAAACGGGTCTATTTTCAGGAATAGCTTACTTCTTTTTGCAAAACCTGCACACTTTTAATAAAAATGTGTAATTTTGCAGCAGTAATCTTAACTGTAAAAAAGAAAGTATGTCAAACGGTTTATTGAAAGGAAAACGCGGTATCGTATTCGGTGCCCTGAATGATATGTCCATAGCTTGGAAAGTGGCTGAACGCGCGGTTGAAGAAGGCGCCATCATCACCCTCACCAATACCCCGGTTGCCTGTCGTATGGGAACCGTCACCGAATTGAGCGAACGGTTAAACGCCAAATTGATTCCGGCCGATGCCACCAGTGTGGAAGATTTGGAACAAGTGTTCATCCAATCACAGGAAGCCTTGGGTGGAAAGATTGATTTCGTGTTGCATTCCATCGGCATGTCGCCCAATGTGCGCAAACGCCGTACCTACGATGATCTTGACTACAACCTGTTGACCACAACCCTGGATGTGTCTGCCATCTCCTTTCACAAAATGATTCAGGTAGCCAAGAAGTTGGATGCCATTGCTGAAGAAGGATCCATTCTGGCATTGAGTTACGTGGCAGCCCAGCGCACATTTTACGGGTACAACGATATGGCAGATGCCAAATCCCTGCTTGAATCAATAGCCAGGAGCTTTGGTTACATCTACGGACGTGAAAGGGGAGTCCGTATCAACACCATCTCCCAATCGCCTACCATGACAACTGCCGGTAGCGGTGTAAAGGGTTTCGACGGGTTGTTGGACTTTTCCAACAAAATGTCGCCACTGGGCAATGCTTCGGCTGAAGAATGTGCCGATTACTGCATGGTGATGTTCTCGGATTTGACGAAGAAAGTGACGATGCAAAATCTCTATCACGATGGCGGTTTTTCCAGCATGGGTATGAGTTTGCGGGCCATGAACCAATACAACAAGAGCTTCGATGAATTCAAGGACGAAAACGGAAATATCATCTATGGGTAAACGTTGTTTCAAAAGCTTTCTATAACTTTGCAGACACGATTGAATGCAAGTTAAAGGATGCTGATCAAGTTATACGCCGACAATCCAAATATCAAGGTAGTACAAAAGATAGCCAACGCCTTGAGAGAGGGGGGATTGATTATTTATCCCACAGATACGGTTTATGCCATCGGATGTGACATATTTCATGCCCGTGCCGTGGAGCGGATTTGTAAGCTGAAGAACGAAGACCCGCGTAAAGCCAATCTATCTTTTATTTGTGAGGACCTGAGTCAGGTAAGTGAGTACGCAAGGGTTGAGACACCTGTCTTCAAATTGCTGCGGAAGAACCTGCCGGGTCCCTTTACCTTCATTTTGAACGGAAGCAGCCGGTTGCCGCGTTTGTTCAAGCAAAAAAGCACGGTGGGTATCCGTATTCCCGATAACAGCATCGTCAAGTCCATTGTCAGTGAATTGGGTAATCCGCTGATGAGTATGTCGCTGCACGATCAGGAGAACGTCGATGAATACAACACCGATCCGGAATTGATCGACGAACGGTATGGAAACAGCGTCGATTTGGTCATAGATGGTGGCATAGGAGGCACGGTGCATTCAACCATTGTCGATTGCACACAGGAAGAAATTGTCGTTATCCGACAGGGTAAAGGTGACTTGGTCTTGTAAGCAGTAGTCGTTTATTTTTTGACCGGACCGGGTTTGGGAACAGCTTTTTCCGTTTTCTCTGTTTCGTAATACCGGGGTGGACGTTTCAGGGCACGCCACAACAACACTATTCCTCCCATTACGAACGGTATGCTGAGCCATTGCCCCATATTCAACGTCATGGAGGCTTCAAACGCTTCCTGGTCTTCCTTGATGAATTCAATCAGGAACCGGCTCACAAAAATGCCAATCAAGGCTACACCCAACAACAATCCTTCGCGATTCTTGGCCGTTTTATGTTTCCAGTAAAGGAAATAGACGGTCAGGAAGGTAATCAGGTAGGAGAAAGACTCATACAATTGGGTTGGATGAACCGGTTGTGTAAAAATGGGGTCGGCACCGTGTTGCCAGGCACGGACGTTTTCAACAAAGCGGAAACCCCAGGGAAGGTCAGTGGTGTGTCCGTAGATTTCATGGTTGGCCAGGTTGCCCAAACGAATCAGAATGGCGGCAAACGCCACAGGAAGCACCAATCTGTCGAGTGTCCATAACATATTTCGGTGTGAAACATTACGGGAAAACAAAGCTACGGCAATGATAATGCCTATGGCTCCTCCATGACTGGCCAGTCCGCCTTCCCAAACTTTGAAAATGTCAAGCGGGTTTTCTTTGTAAAAATCCCACGCATAAAAGAACACGTGACCCAGCCTGGCTCCAATAATAACAGCCAGGATGATGTAAATAAACAGGCTGTCCACCCAACCTGGTTTGACCTTTTCATGGGCAAACATCTTGGTTATCATGAGCAACCCAACGTAAAATGCAATGGCAAAGAACAATCCGTACCAGCGCACTTCCCAACCTCCCAAGAAGAAAAGTTCGGGTTTAAATGTCCAGGTGATGTAGTTGAGCATGATAATGGTGGTTTAAGCTGAGTGAATGGATGTATGTGGCAAAGTTATGGTTTTATGGAAAAAATAGTACTTTTACGACCATAGAAATTGAAACGTATGCAAGAAATAAAAACAACCATCATTATTGGGGCTGGTGTGGGGGGCTTGAGTACAGCCCTCCGTTTGGCCCAAAAGGGCATACAAGTCACTGTTTTTGAGAAGGATGCCTTTCATGGTGGGCGATGCGGTCAATTGGAACGCGATGGGCATCGGTTTGACCTGGGCGCTACCATTTACCTGATGCCTTCCATTTATCGTTCGACGTTTGCCTCTATGGGGTTGAATATCGAAGAATGCGTAGCATCAAAGCCGTTGGAAACCATCTATCGCATGCATTTTGACGATGGAGAGACATTCGACTTTACCACCAACCGGGAGAAGTTGAAAGAACAGGTTGAACGCCTGGAGCCTGGGAGTTACAACCGTCTTATATCGTACATTGAAACCGGATACAGATTGTTTAAACTTTCCATGAAACAACTGCTTGGACGGAATTTTTACCATGTGTTCCAATTCATCAATCTGAAGAATATCGGCTTGATTTTCAAAATTAAGACCCACATCAAGCATATGGCGTATATCCGTCGATTTGTGAAACACCCACATCTCCAAAAGACGTTCACCTTCCAAAATATTTATGTGGGACAAAATCCCTATACGGCACCAGCCTTGTTTGCCATGTTGCCTGGTGCTGAATTGTCGGAGGGCTCTTTGGCACCTGTAGGTGGCATGTCGGCCATACCGGATGTGTTGCTGATGGAATGTCAGAAGTTGGGGGTCAAGGTCATCTGCAACGCACCCGTTCAACGCATACTGGTTACAGATAAGAACAGGGTGGAAGGTGTGGAATTGGAAGATGGTAGCAAAAAGCTGGCCGATCTGGTGGTGGCAAATGCCGACTTGCCCTATGTCTATGCCTCCCTGTTGCGCGACAAACAGAAAGCGCGGCATCATCGACACATGAAATATTCCTGTTCGGCCATTGTTTTTCATTGGGCCCTGGATAAGCGATATGACCGGTTGGCACACCACAGTGTGTTTCTTACCGAACCCTACAAAGAAAACTTCCGTAAGATATTTTCCGACAAGACACTGTCTTCAACTCCCAGTTTTTATGTCTATTCTCCGGTGAGGTTGGATGCCTCGGTTGCACCGGAAGGTCATGATTCCCTGACCATCCTGGTTCCTTCCGGACACCTTGATGCAAGGAAGCAACAAGACTGGGACGCATTGATGCAAACATCACGGGATTTTGTCATCCAACGGCTCAAGCAAGAAGGCCTGGAAGATATTGAATCACACATCAAGTTTGAACTGACGGGCAATCCAGTTACGTGGAATGAATCCTTCCACGTGGCCAGGGGTTCGGTATTTGGCAGCATCAGCCACAGTATTTTCCAAATGGGTTATTTCAGGCCACACAACCGTCATGCACGCTACAAGAATCTTTATTTTGTAGGAGGCAGCACTCACCCCGGAAATGGGGTTCCGCTTGTCTTGCTTTCCGCCCAACTTACCAGTGAGCGCATACTGAGGGATATGAATTGTTAACACCGAAACCATCAATCAACCCGTGTCATGACAACGAAGGAAACAGCATTGGCCCACTTTGAATCCATCGATTTTGAATCCATCAAGGATCATCCCAATATATTGATTGCAGCCAGTTTTTGGGATGAAGACCGTTACCGCGCGGCCAAGGTGTGTTATAAACTGATGCGCGCCGTAGACGACCTGGTTGACAACTACAAAACGGAACACCCCATCATCACTGAATCTGACAAAGAAGCATTGATAACGGAAGTAAATAACTGGATAGGTGGCATTGTTGATCCGTCTACGGTACATCGTGGCGATAAGGAAATTGTTGATACGTTTGATCGGTTCAAGATACCTGTCTGGCCCATGAAGGCCTTTGCCCGTTCCATGATTTATGATATTGTCAACGACGGCTTTCCCACAATAGATGCATTTCTGGACTATGCAAAAGGTGCATCGGTGGCCCCAGCATCCATCTTTGTCCACCTATGCGGGTTGAAGTCAGTCAACGGTACCTATTTGCCACCCGCGTTCGACGTAGAACGGGCAGCCACACCTTGTGCCTTATTCAGTTACCTGGTCCATATTGTTCGTGATTACCAAAAAGACACCTATAACAATCTTCCTTACTTCGCAGACAATTTGCTGGCACAACTGGGTCTCACCCGTTCCGATGTGGAGGCCATGGCATACGGAGCTCCGGTCAGTGACAGTTTTAGAAAATTAATCCGTACCTATCGGTTGTTGGCTGGTGAATACCGCACACAAACGGCAGCCATGATCCGTGAAATCAGACCCTTGCTGGAATCCCGGTATAAGCTGAGTTTGGATATCATTTTTGCCTTGTATGAGATGGTGTATGAGCGTATTGACCCTGATTATGGTACTTTTTCTGCCGAAGAATTGAATCCGACGGCTGTTGAAATCAAACAGCGCGTTTATGATACGATTGTTTCTTTTATGGATGAAGAAAATATTAGGTTATAATGTGATTTTTTTTGTTAGTATTAATTCTTCCGGTATATTTGTCTTTATAAAAACCATCATTTAATTGAATGAATATGGAAACAAAAGGAAAAAGGGGAAAGAAACCCATCAGCTATTCAGAGTTTATTGAGGCTGAGAAGGTTTTTTTAGCTGGAAAAAGTAAAGAAAAAGTGGCTGCGTTCAAGGCTCTGAGTGAAGCGGATAAAAAACGCACGTTGGCTCAGGTGAAAAGTAGGTTGAAAAAACAGGCAGGAGGCGTTTCTGTGTCTGAATCCAAGAAAAATGGAGTACTTGACGCTGCTGATAGTTTATTCAAGTCCGTCAAAAAAGAGGGAAGCAAATTGACTGAAAAGCAATTGTTGAAATTGCAGGAGAAATTGAATGAAATAAAGCTGAAAATTGAAGAAGCAAAAGAGCTTGCAAAGAAAAATGAAGCTGAAAAAAAGCAGACAAAAAAGCAAAAGGTATTAGCGAAAAAAAAGGCAGCACTTGAAGCCTTGAAAAAGGAAATATCCAGAATGGAAGCCCAGAAATAATTATTATTTATGAAAAAAATCATCAGTATTCTTATCCTTTTAGTTTTTGTTGCCGGCATTTCACAAGCCCAGGACTACAGAAGAATTAAAGTCAATATGTCAAACGGTCTTACTATTAAAGGAAGTAATGCCGTCATCAAGGATGATGTTCTCACGTATTCATCCAATGGAATGGTACGCGAAATAGCCATGCCTGAAGTAAATTCAATTTTAGCCAAAAGTGGAAAGGCGGAAAAATTCGCCTTAGGATGTGGTGCGGGTTGTCTGGTCGCAGGCTTGCTGTCTGTAGTTTCGACAGGAGAAGCCGTTATGGAAGAACAAGGATTGACAATGGGTTCATATGTGGCTGGAGTTGTTATTGATGCAGGTATAGCCGCAGGACTCGGCTACTTGATTGGTTCTCTGTTCGATCCCTATGAAGTTGTGTACATCAAACAAACCTCTTTTTTAAACAAGATGCACATAAATATCAATACCAACTCATTGAGCCTTCAACCCATTCCTGGGCAAAGCAACAGCTCCCTTTCGTTAGGAACCCCCATGCTCAGTCTGTCGTATCAATTTTAACGTGTACCGGATGATCGAATGAGTTTCCTAAAAAAAAGTTGGCTAACCGTTGCTTTCTTACTTGTCACGGTGCTTTTGCCGGCTCAAACTGATTTTCAATCGTTGACGCAAGAGTCGGTTGATACGACATCAACCGACTCTTTGCGTGTTTTACTCCGAAATCAATATCTGAACACTGCAGTAGATTCTTATCTATTTGGAAATAGAGACAGTGCAGCATGGTATTTTCGCGCAGCAATGGATCCATGTGATTCAATACAGCTGGCAAAACTTGATTCTCTTTTTACACATGCTTCCCGAATAGCCAACCCTTCACCCGTTCTGGCCGGAGCCATGAGTGCCCTGATTCCCGGTTTGGGTCAATGGTATGCCGGTCAACCACTGGACGGATTGAATTCTTTCGGTTTGTTGGCCGGACTGACCGGAACAACACTGCTTGCACCAGGCCTTTTTTACATGACTTCTCCTTTGTTTGGCCGTTGTTACCTGACAGGGGTACAACATGCCTATGATCAAGCTGTTCTCGGAAAAGCCCTGAGGCAGCAACATTTCCTGAGTACAGTCCTTGGCCTTTACGATTCAGTACCAACTGAACTTCTCAAAAGCATAGACATTACACCTCCAATCACAATTAACTACATGTCGCATGTGTCCGGAGACGGGTTGATGGATAAAGGGTTGGGGCTGGCTTTAGCCGGGTATAAACAATTCATTTCCTCTCAAGACGGCGATGTGTGTGCTTTTGAACCATCCTGTTCCGTCTACATGGTCGATGCAATAAGACAAGAAGGGCTGATTGTCGGATATTTGGATGGTGTTGACCGTTTGCTCCGATGCCGTCCGTTTATGTCTCAAACGACTTATGACCCCTTATTGACCTTGCAGTTTCCTGCAAGTTTATCGGATAAGAAACCATGGCTGGCTGCTTTGTATTCCGGTCTGGTGCCCGGTTTGGGCAAGGTGTATACAGGTGAGTGGAAGGATGGCGTCTATGCGTTTGCCATTGTTTCCGCATTTTCCTGGCTGACCTATCGGTTTGCCGAAAAGCGTGGGCTTTCACCCTATACATTCCTGTATGGTTCTATGGCGTTGTCATTTTATGTGGGCAACGTCTATGGTTCCTGGAAAAGTGCAGTCAGACACCGTTGAGGTTGTTGAATTCCGCGAGCGAATTTCCTGCTGTTTGCAGCGGGGTATAGCAAAAGTTATCATCCACGAAGTAGGGTAAAAATAAAAAAGCTTTTTTATCTTTGGTCGTTCACGCGTTTGATTGACCATGAGAAATAGCTTTACCGTGTCTGTCGATTGTTTTATTTTTTCAATTTCTGCCGCTGTCAAAGTGGTTGTGCTTGCCTTGTTGTTAGGCTGCAGCCAGGTTGCCTTCAGTCTGAACGATGCTGAAACAGGAGAAAAACTGCCGTTTACCCTGGAAATTCCGACAACTCCGGAACAATCCCTTTCCATAACTGCTGACACGTCAACTTCTTTATATTGTTGCCCTTTGTTGGGAAAGGTTATCAGTAAATATGGAAAACGAGGAGGTCGAACCCATACCGGTGTCGATGTCAAATTGAAACGGGGAGATACGGTCAGGGCTGCATTGAGTGGGGTCGTTAAGATGGCACAAACCTATTCGGGCTACGGAAAACTGGTCATTCTGACTCATCCTGAAGGGTACGAAACCTATTATGCACACTTAAGCAAATGCCTGGTTTCAAAAGGAGATACGGTATATGTCGGTCAAACTGTCGGTTTGGGCGGGCGAACAGGACGTGCCACTACCGACCACCTGCATTTCGAGGTAAGAAAAAATGGTGGTTCGCAGAATCCAGAGCAATATTTCGCCTTTGCAAATGGAGATCTCAAGAAGCCTATCCTGCCTGGAGACAATGAGTTGTTTATTGCTTCGTCAAACAAGAATGAGGCCCCTGTAGAAAGCGAATTCCTTGCTGATGCAGCATCCAACCCTCAGCGTGGGTCTATGCCTGAAAATGAAATATCGAATGCATCATCCATTGAAGAACAAGCCGCCGATGCGTTTGTGACCATTAAGAAGGGCGATACCCTGTATTCATTGGCCAAACGGTATGGAACCTCCGTTAAGC
The DNA here is from genome assembly GCA_964411555.1 of uncultured Bacteroidales bacterium. Taxonomy (GTDB): domain Bacteria; phylum Bacteroidota; class Bacteroidia; order Bacteroidales; family UBA1402; genus UBA8389. Next base: position 26,000 of record CAYPLF010000003.1, read on the forward strand.
AACTTCAGGACCTGAACAACCTTGAAGGAAGTCTGCTGAAAATCGGGATGCAACTCCGAGTCAATTAATCAAACACGAACGATATGAGAAATTCCCGTATTTTCAAAGCAATGCTCGTTGTGGTTGTTTCTGCTTGTTGCCAATCGCTGGCCGCCCAAACGTTTACAACAGATGTCTTCAAGACCGATGGTGGCAAGCAGGTAAGCATCACCTGCATCAAACACGGCAGCTTGATGGTGGCTGTTGACAAACAAGTTATACAAATAGATCCTGTTGGGAGTTATGCCGATTATACGCAATTTCCAAAAGCCACACTCGTGTTGATTACACACGAACACGGCGATCACTTGGATACGAAAGCAATCGCCCAGGTTTCCACAAAAGACACGAAGGTCGTTGTCAATACGGGTAGTGCGACTAAGCTGGAAAACCCGGTTGTCCTGAAAAACGGTGAGCAGTTGGCTGTTGCAACTAACCTGACGATTAAAGCGGTGCCGGCCTACAATGTAAACCCAGAACGCCAACGGTTCCACCCCCAGGGCAACGGCAACGGGTATGTGCTCGACATCGACGGGTTTCGCTTGTATATAGCAGGAGATACCGAGGACATTCCTGAGTTGGAACAACTCAAGGATGTCGATGTGGCGTTCCTGCCCATCAACCAACCCTATACCATGACGGTTGAGCAAGCCATTAAGGCGACTAAGGTCATTAAGCCCAAGGTGTTGTACCCATATCATTATGGCAACACGCAACTGGATCCCCTGGTTGAGGCCATGAAAGGTACGACTGTCGAGGTTCGTATGAGGGGAATGGAATAAGCCTTCTAACGGTGGCACGCGGGATAAAAGTAGACACTTCGGTTTCCCCGGAACTTTCCGAGGACGCCTTGCGCGTGAGGGAGCAATTGGCACAATTTGGAAAGTCCACCGAATTCTTGAGCCTGGTCGATGTCTTTGCTTTCGATGAAGTGGCTGTGAAAGGCTTGGTGGAATTGGTCTCTTCCAACGACAGATACCCCTATCCGCAATATGCTTCACACATACTGTTACACATAGGCCGTTCGTATTACGACAAGGTGGATTGCTGGTATGAAACCCTGCTCGATACAGTCTTGTCTACTTCCAATACTTCATTAAAAAGAAACCTGTTGGGGGTAATTATATGTGCACCCCTCAAGCCGTATCGCGACGGCGAGTTGCTGGACTGGCTCTTTGCCGTGCTCAATGACCCCGACAGCCAACCCGGCCACCTGAATTATGCGGTTAAAAAATTGGCACAGTACTTGATGCTTTATCCTGAGCTAGGCAAAGAAATAGAACTGGCCCTCGAGTTGCGTGAAGAACTCTCGGGCCGGTCCGGATGGGTTGAATGGGGAAAATGGATTATGAAGCCGAAATCAACCAAGCGAAAGAAGGCTTATTGATTGTTTTTTGTTTGCTTCGATTCTATCAGATAAGCAACCAACAAACCCAGGCCACCAAACAACAAGGTGCTGGCTCCAATCACCAGACTAACAATGTCCATTACTTTTTTGTATTCAATGGATGAATTTGCATAAACCTGAAGAATAGAGGTGTTTTTCATTCCATCAATCACATATTGACTGAGAAAGATTCCAACCAACAAGCCAAGCCCCATGCCCAGAAGTAAGCAAGCTATCCTTAGTGTGGCGAATGACTTGATGCTTGTTTTAAGATTGCTGTACATAAATGGATTGCCCATCATGTCGGGGGTAAATTTGTCACCCATTTTTTCAATGATTGTCATACGTTCGCGACGTCGGACAAACAATTCAAACAGTTTGTAAATACCCAGAAAGACAATGCCTGTCACTGTGGGTGCAATAATAAAGTCCATCATAGTTCAAATGTTTTAGTGTGAATCGTGTTTGTAACATTGGACGCTGGTTATAAAAATTGGTTACATTCGCTGATGGTTTATTATCCGGTGTAACCGTTTTGAATGTCTGGCGTCTAAGAAAACATGGAGTACCGCGACGAACAGGAACTGATCCAATCGGTTTTGGATGGAAACATCCAGGCATTTGCCGTGTTGCTACAGCGGTACCAACGATCTATTTTTTCCATGATTTACCAAATGGTGGGTAACCGGGAAGATGCGGAAGAATTGACGCAGGATGTTTTTGTGAAGGTTTTTACCAAATTAGCTACCTTCAAGGCTCAATGTCGTTTTTCCACGTGGGCTTTTCGAATTGCTTACACAACGACTGTTTCTTCACTGCGCAAGCGACGGATGGTTTATCCCGATGTGGATGAATCCCTGTTGATCAATTTCCCGGATGATCAGGTGGATGAGTATCTCGAGCAGGAGGAGGGGGAAGAAAAACTGCAACGCTTGGAGGCTGCTGTTGATAGGCTTTATCCGGAAGAGCGGGCTTTGATATCCCTGTTTTACAACGAGGGGAAAAGCATAGTGGATATAGCGGAAATGCTGGAAATATCAGCGGAGAACGTCAAGGTACGTTTGCATCGAACCAGAAAAAAGATTGTCATTTTATTGGAAAAAGGACAGGTATGAAAACAGATAAAGCCTTAAAAACCGTATTGGATCGAAGAAAAGGAGAACTACCCTATGGATTTGAGTACCGTGTCATGCGAAAGATTCAGCGGGAAGCAGTACATAAGAATAGAGTGTACGAAGCAACTGGACTAGCAGCCGTTGTAGTCGCGTTGGTTTCCATTTCCGTTGGAGTGCATTTGCTTTTGAAGAACTTTTTTCATGTTGATTTATTGGACATTTTCTCAAGAATCCGCATGACTGCATGGCACCCTGTTTGGAAAATGCCACATGCTGAATTTCTTTCGCAGTTTACTTTATGTATCACCCTCTTATTGGTTATGGTGGTGTTGTTGAGTTTGGACAGTTTGTTAAGAAGAAAAGCAGTTAAGGGTAAGTTGATGCATAAAGAGTAAGAAATATAGAAATTCCAGATTAATCAGCCTTTATTTTTGTGGTTCAATTAGTTATACTAATAAATGAATTATCTTTGCATCTTTGGGATTATTAGTATGTAAAAATAAGGGTTTAATGAGATGGAATTAAGAAAAAATGGAGTATTACAGGTATTGGTAACAGTGGCTTTTCTTACTGTTTTCGCTTCAGTTGTATGTGCAAGTGAAACAATTGTTGATGGAGCTTGGAAAGACAGTGTTTCTTGGTTAGGCAAAAATATTCCGGGTGAACAGTCTAAGGTTAGCATTAAACACCACTCCGTCCTTAAAGGAGGGGTAAAAACGGGAGATATTGTTATTGAAAGTGGAGGTGTGCTGTCGTTTTCGTATGAAGAGGGAAACGTGACATTGGAATGTGGTGATATTGTTATTATGCCGGGTGGACGTTTGTTAATTCCGGAATCAATAAACTCAGGTTGTAATATAACGTGTAAAGACGTTTATACCATGGTGTCTCCTACTGATACGGGTAAGTTTATCAGTGATTGTTATGGCTTGAACATGACTTGTCAAACCATTAGAAACGAGGGTTTCTTTAAAGCTAATACAGTTAATTATTTAACTGTAAATGGAAATATCTACAACGGCGCTCGGTTCGAATACCCGGGAAACGGACTTCATTTGCATGGAGACAGCTTGATTCAAACTAATCCTGACGGTTTGCTTGATATCCGTCTTTTGTCACATCAACACAACTGGTCAAATCCAGATCAACAGTTTATTAGTTTCAATCCAAAACCGTTGAATATCGGTGGGATGGTTCGTTTAAATGGATGTAATGTTTATGCAAAAGGTGGAAACTTTGTTGCAGTAAACGATCAATCCGGTTTCGATATGGATGGGGGTTCATTTGTTGATGTATGCGCTGAAAATATGAAAGTAAAAGGCAGTCATCATTTTGTGGCAGAATATGCAACCTTATTGAACTGTACATTGGAAGATACCATAGAGTCTATCTCGTCACAAATGGCCGGAAATACAGTTATAAACGGTGTGTTGCATCCGAGAGGTATGGGTTTGGCTTACGATAATAGTGCCTCTGTTTCCTTAATCGGTAATACAGTGTTGAACGGAAGTATTGCTGATACCTCAAACATACGATTGAGTGTTGCTGTTACAGGAACATTTGTCAATAATGGTATCATTAACCTGCACGAGTGGATTACTGGGTACGATCTTCCCTCAATTGTCAACTATGGTGAGATTTCAGTAAAGGGTTTGTCCATGCAGTGTGATACACTACACATTAATAATAGTAAGATAAACTATCATTCCTTTTCGACCGGGATCGTTGAGAACAATGGTGTTTTTCACGGTGATTTTGTTTCAGATTCTACGTGTTTGATTACCTCTCAAACGGTGGGTGCATGGAGTGGAGTCATGACTGGCGTTACATCAAAGGGCTTTAATCCTGCACGGTTTGTGGGAAATCACCATTTTGCTGCATCGGAGTTGACTAATTTTTCTGTTGATAAAGAAAGCGTGCTTACCTTTTCACGCACAAAATTGAATCAGGTTGTTGGAGATAATACAGTAACATTGATGAAATCGGGCTGCAGTATGGTAGACTGTTCTGGTCTGAATACAAGGGTGGAAGGGTCGCTCAGTTTAGATGGTAAAAATACAGGCATCCTTACTGTACGAGACAGTTTGTTGTTTGGATATGCATCGTTTGTTGGAGAGTTGACAACCAATGGCGTTGTTACTGAAGATCCGAAATCTTATGGTAACAAAAACATGGGTGTAACCGGAGTTTGGATTAATAATGGTTCTGTTGCAACTGTAGAACCTTATTTTTATTTATCAATGACAGGAACAATTGTCAATAATGGTACAATTGGTTGCAATGCATACATTAACGGTCCAGAGGGGCAGATTATACAGAACGGTGTTTGGAACAAAGATGTGTATTACAACTTGAAAGAGAACGACAACGGATTGTTCTGGATGGTAAAGAACGAACCATCTACGATGTTTGTGAGTTTAAGAGAGCAAAGTAACAACATGTATAATACCAAATTGACCAAGAATGGGGTTGTACAAAGTAATAGGTACATCAGTAATCCAACAGTAGCCGATACGGGATTGTATGTAATAAAAGCCGTATCTCCCGGGACATATATGTCTAATTTTCGCATTTCAACTAAAAATCCATTTGGATTTATTCAACCGGTTAATGGCGCTGGTAGTAATGACTCAATCTTGAATTTTAGTTGGCCGAAAGTGCTTGGAGCAACCGGTTACAAGGTTATTTTGAATAAGATATCTGGTTCTGGAGAAATACAGGTGGCTATTGATTCTACTATTCAGGGAGATACAACAACTACCTTTACGGACTTGAGCGATAGTCATTATAAAGCCTACCTTAGTGTGAAAATCGGGGATTCGTGGTCAATTGAATCTGAGCCCGTTATGCTGAATATTGCTACAGCAACTGGACTCCAACATGACAGGGCGCTTTTAACAGGAAGCTGTTTTGGTATAAAACAATCAGACTCGTATCAAATTGGAATTGAATCAACAGTTGAAGGTAAAGCGCAGGTACGTTTGCTCGACTTGACCGGTAGAGTGCTCTTTATGAGTGATGTATTTGTCTCGAAAGGCTTGAACCGAATTGACGGATTGCCAGCATTGATGCCTGGAGTTTACTTAATTGATACTGAGATTCAAGGTTCTAGGTTGACAGGAAAACTGATCATGGAGTAGCAACTAACGTGAAGAGATATTGATCGTCGAGTTGCTAATCAAACGAAACAAAAAAACGCCCGAAGTTGCTTCGGGCGTTTTCTACTGTTGTTCCGCCAGGACTCGAACCCGGACAAACAGAACCAGAATCTGTGGTGCTACCATTACACAACGGAACAGGGTTGTAATAACGGTGCAAAAGTAAGCGTTTTTTTTGAATCAACCAATGATCAATCCTTGCTTTTTTACGGCAACCTTGGCTTCCAACGCTTTATAGGCGGCTTTCATTTCAGTAAACACATCTTTCACCTTTTCAATTTTGGTAGCCCTGAACGCGTTGCTACCACAGAAGGCATAGCCATTGTTCATTTTTCCCTTGAACGCGCTGTACAAGGCTGAAATGATGCAATAGGGGCTGTGTTCGACGTCGCAGGTTTTGATGCAGTGGACCGGACATTTTTTTGGCTGCTGTTTGCCATCTTTCACCTTTTGCAGGAACTGGTTGAAAACAGCACGTCCTGGCATCCCAACCGGGCTCTTGATGATGGTGATGTCTTTCTCTTCCGCATTGATGTACGTGTTTTTGAATTCATCAGAGGCATCACATTCCTCGGTGGTGACAAAACGGGTGCCCATTTGAACCCCGTCAGCGCCTAGTTCCATGATACGGTGCATGTCTTCACCCGTATAGATGCCCCCGCCTGCAATGATGGGAATGCGTTGGCCATAGGTTTCTTCCAAAGGACGAACTACACTGACCACTTCAGGGATGAGGTGCTCAATGGAATAATTCTCGTCTGTAAGTTGTTCAGCCTTGAAGCCCAAGTGACCACCAGCTTTGGGACCTTCCACCACAATGGCGTCGGGCACGTAGTTGTACGTGTTTTTCCACTTTTCGATGATGAGTTTGGCCGCACGACCGGAAGATACGATGGGTACCAACTTTGTTTTGCTGTCTTTTTCCAAGAACGAGGGCAAATCGAGGGGAAGACCGGCACCGGTAAACAGGATGTCGGCTTTTTCTTTGATGGCGGTTTTGACCATGTCGGCATAATTGGACATGGCCACCATGACGTTGACCCCGATGATGCCGTGTTTGGATTTTTCACGTGCCAGTCGAAGCTCTTCCTTCAAGCCTAAAATGCTGGCCTTCAGGTAATCGGGGGAAAGTTTTTTATACAGGAGTCCAAGCCCGGCGCTGGAGATGACACCGACGCCCCCTTCATTGGCCACGGCGGATGCCAGGCCGGAAAGGGAAATGCCCACGCCCATGCCGCCTTGAATGACGGGGAAAGGAATGTGCAGGTTTCCAATTGTAAGTTTTTTCATGTTGAAAAGAGTAAAAAAACCACATGGGTGCTCAATTTTTTGAGTGCTCTCATGTGGTTTTCAATGATGTAGAAGTAAAGTACGAAAGTGCTTACAGCTTTGACAGCATGCACTTCGTGTACTTGGTCATATCCTCAGGCTTGCTGCCGGCAATGATGGCGGCGTGTTTGGCCACTTCGCCCACTGTATATTCGGTGAAGATTTCGGCGGAGATGCGGAACATGACATCACGGCTGGCATCGCTGATGAGCAGGTGCGACATGATGATGTAACCGGCCATTTCCACCAATCGGCGTGCCTGGAAATCAATGTAGTCGTTATTCTTGTATTCCAGTACCTCGGCAACAGTAGCTTCGTACGTGTCGGCCAAACCCTTCAGGGTCTCGCGCAGGTCCAGTAATTCAGAACAGGTTTCGTCCTTTTCGTATTCACGCATCATGTTCAGGTAGGTGCCCGTGGTGACGTGGCGGATGGCCGCTACGACCTGGAGTTGGGTGGTACCTTCGTAGATGGATGTGATGCGGGCGTCGCGGTAGATGCGTTCGCACGCGTAGTCTTTCATGAAACCGGAACCCCCGTGAATCTGGATGGAATCGTAGGCGTTCTGGTTGCAGAATTCACTGGTAAGGCCCTTAACCACTGGGGTGCAGGCATCGGCCAGTTTTTGATAGCGTTTCATTTCATCGCGTTCGGCCGGTTCCAGCTTGCGTTCTTCGGCAATCTGTCCCCAGGTCTTGTACAAATCTACAAAGCGGGAGGTTTCGTAGAGCAGGGTGCGGGATGCGTCCAATTTGGCTTTCATCAGACCCAGCATCTGGTAAACAGCCGGGAATTCGATGATGGCTTTGCCGAATTGCTTGCGGTCTTTGGCATAGGCAAGGGCTTCGTTGTAAGCACCCTGGCTCACGCCCACCGATTGGGCGGCAATACCCAAGCGTGCGCCGTTCATCAGTGACATGACGTATTTGATGAGACCCAGTTTGCGGTCACCACACAATTCAGCTTTGGCGTTGCGGAATACTAGCTCGCAAGTGGGTGATCCCTTGATACCCATTTTATTTTCAATGCGGCGTACGGTTACACCGCCGTTGCGTTTGTCGTAGATGAACATGGACAAGCCGCGGCCGTCCTTGGTACCTTCTTCGGAACGGGCCAGTACCAGATGGATGTCGCCGTCACCATTGGTGATGAAGCGTTTCACACCGTTCAGGTACCAGTAGCCATCGGCTTCGTTGTAAGTAGCCTTGAGCATGACGGCCTGTAAGTCGGAACCAGCATCCGGTTCGGTGAGGTCCATGGCCATGGTTTCACCGGCACAGACGCGGGGCAAAAAGCGCATGCGTTGTTCTTCGGAAGCAAATTCGTGGATGGTTTCGGCGCAGTCTTGCAAACCCCAGATGTTGGTGAAGCCGGCGTCAACGGCGCTGACCATGTCGGCGCACATGATGTAGGGCACGATGGGGAAGTTCAACCCTTCGTACTTGCGGGGTAGGGTGATACCCAACAGCCCGCCTTGTTTCAATGCATTCAGGTTTTCAACAGTACCTGCAGCGTAAATAACCCTTCCGTTTACTGCCTGAGGACCTTCGTGATCAATGCCTTCTGCATTGGGACCAATGATTTCACTGCAAATTTCACCGGTCAGTTCAAGTACCTTATCGTAGCTATCCATGGCATCCTCGTAATTTTGAGGAGCTGAATCACAACAGTCTTTTTCAGCGAAGTTCCGTTCCTTTAGCTCCACAATGTGGCGCATCAGCGGGTGGTTGAGGTGAAACCGGTATTCCGGGGTTTCGTTATATAGATTGGCCATCTTATTTCGAATTTTTCTTGTAATACTTGATGAGTTTGGGAATCACGGTTTCCACGTCACCCGTGATGACGTAGTCGGCGATGGTGTTGATCGGGGCGTTGGGATCGTTGTTGATGGCGATGATCAACGAACTTTCCTGCATACCGGCAATGTGCTGGATTTGTCCCGAAATACCGCAGGCAATGTAGAGCTTGGGGCGTACGGTGACACCGGTTTGGCCGATTTGACGAGCATGGTCGGCATAGCCGGCATCGACAGCGGCGCGGGAAGCACCCACTTCGGCTCCAAGTACGGCAGCCAGGTCGAACAGCAGTTGGAATCCTTCTTTTGAACCCATGCCGTATCCACCGCTCACGATGATGGGCGAACCTTTGATGTTGATTTTGGAAGCCTCCATGTGACGTTCAATCACACTGACTACAAAATCGGTATCGGATACGTAGTCGGCCACCTTCAGGTTTCTTACGGTTCCTGTATAGTTGGGATCAAGGATTTCCTTTTTCATCACGCCTTCACGTACGGTGGCCATTTGCGGCCTGCAGTCCGGGTTGATGATGGTGGCCACGATGTTGCCACCGAAAGCCGGACGGATTTGGTAGAGCAGGTTCTCGTACACCTTCTCCGCTTTCTTGTCTTCGTGTGAACCGATTTCCAAGGCTGTACAGTCGGCGGTAAGGCCGCTGTGGAGGGCGGAAGAAACGCGGGGGCCCAAGTCGCGACCAACGCTGGTGGCGCCCATCAAGGCTATCTGGGGCTTTTCTTCCTTAAATAGTTTGATGAGGATGGAACTGTGTGGCAGGGTGGTGTAGGGAGCCAGACGAGTGTCGTCGGCTACGTGGATGACATCCACACCGTAGGGAAAGAGTTGTTTCTCGATGCCCTTCAGGTTGCTGCCAATGGCAACGGCCTCCAATTGGCAATTCAGTTGGTTGGCCAGGCTGCGGCCCTTGGTCAGCAATTCCAGGCTGACATCTCCTACGAGGCCGTCTTCTATTTCGCAGTATACAAATATATTGTTCATGGTTATCCGATGGTGTGGTTGCTGATGAGTTCCTGAATCAAACCTTCGATGTCGGCATCGGCATCGGTGAAGGTCTTACTTTCCTTGGCCTGGAAAACAACGTTCTCGATTTTCTTCACCTTGGTGGGTGAGCCGGAAAGACCCAACTGTTGAGGTTCGCATACGATGTCGTTCACATTCCATTCGCCGATATTGAGGAAGTCCCTGTTGCTGTAAAGGCTCATGTAATCCTCGTTGCTGGCTTGCAGTTCGTTGGGGATGCGGGCGTATTTGTATTTCATCAACCGTTTGGCGTTGCGTGGACGGCAGTTAGCGGCAGAACTGTTCACAGTGACAACCATGGGCAGTTTGCCATCCAGCACTTCCACACCCTTTTCAATGCGGCGTTTTACGCGGATACGGCTGTTTTCAACCGATTGGATTTCTTCGGCGTAGGTAATTTGTGACCATCCTAGCTTTTCGGCTACTTGAGGACCTACCTGGGCGGTATCTCCGTCGATGGCCTGGCGGCCGCAAATGATCAGGTTGGTTTCCGGCAGGTTGCGGATGGCGCAACTCAGTGCGTATGAGGTGGCCAGGGTATCGGAACCGGCAAAGGCGCGGTCGCTCAATACGTAACCGGTGTCGGCGCCTCTGTACATGGCTTCCCTGACAACTTCAGCGGCCCGGAAAGGCCCCATGGTCAGGATGGTTACGGTAGAACCGGGATGTAGGTCTTTCAGGCGCAAGGCTTGTTCAAGGGCGTTCAGATCTTCCGGATTAAAGATGGCAGGGAGTGCTGCCCGATTGACAGTCCCTTCGGGTGTCATGGCGTCCTTGCCCACGTTCCTGGTATCGGGAACCTGTTTGGCAAGCACTAAGATGTGTAGACTCATATGGGCTTTTTTTAGTGTTCTTCTGTACTGACAAGGTGTTGACTACCTATTTGTATGAATCGGGTCAAACCTTGGTCGCGCAAAGGTAACAATCCCGCTGAATATCGCACGTATTTTGACAAAAAAAATTGCACAATAATATTCATTATGTGCAAAATATGGTTAAAAAAGAACGCGAGTTATTTCAGACGATAGCGCAGGCCCAGTCCCAGATTAAAGCTGAATGGTTCCTCTGTTCGAATGGATGTAGGTTGGTCGGTGTCATAACAGTAAGAAGCACCGGGTTCCACAAACATAGAAATGCCGGAACGGCATTCGTAACTGATGCCGGCCAGTCCGTTGGTGGAAGGTTGGACGCCGTAAACCGGTTGGCTGCCTTCCCAGGTGCTTTCATCACCGTTTTGTGCCACAACCGTCGATTGCTGATTTCCTGATAACCCTTTTTCAAGGGCTCCACCAACTGCCATATATATACGAAAACCTTTCTGTTGGTAGATGTTGAAGGCGAGTTTTACAGGAATTCCCAAGTAATGTAGTTCCCTGCGCAGGGTAAAGGATGAGGTGCCTGTCATTCCCTCCGTCTTCGAGTACATATAGGTATAATAAAGGCCGGTCTGTATTTCAACCAAACCAGAAAGCGGAATAGACAACGAAAAACCGACATTGACGGGCAACGAATAGGTGGCTTCGTAGTTGTTCAGGCTGGAAGACAAGATGTTGTCCGGTGCTTTCCATTCATTTCTGGAAATGGTGGCACTACGCAGCGAAATACCTTGGGATCCGTCCAACACAGTTATTCCTTTGTTGTATTCATTGGATGTGGACAGCAGTGGATCTGACCCTCGGTTGGTATTGACAAACGACAACAAGCGGTTCGATCCGTTTACATTCATACCGGCTTGCATCTTCCCACGTTCCCGTTTTTTTGCCGCCATCCTGGCTCTGGCATAAGCATCGTCTATACTTATGGCAGGCTCTGATTCCAAGAGTGAGAGTTCGGTTTGTTTCAACTTGACCAATTGTTCTTCAGCTGTGGAATCGCCGGAAGAATCCGTTGTTCCTTCGTCCATGGCAGGAGTTGCTGGTACTTCCAGCTCGTTGATGCTGACTGGAGCAGTCAGCGCTTCGGTCAAGAAAGGTGTTTCCTGTTCTTTGATAGAAACAGGCTTATTTGAAATGTGCTTTGTCGGGATATCTTCGACAACCGATCCCATGTTTTGTTGGGGTTGTTCAATGGGAAGTGGCAGGAAAAAGAGTAAACCCAAACAGGCAGCAACAGCAAAACCGGTAACCCACAGCGTATAGGAAACGTGTCGTTTTCTTGGTAGTGGAATTACCGGTGCCATCAATGCTTCATATGAAGGTGCCTCGGCAGTATGATTCAGTAATTTCGACTGACAAACACCACGCAACCCAGCTTCTCCGAGTACCTCGTCCCGGAAAAGAGCATCGAACGTAGGGGGTTCAGCTGAATATCCCTGTAATTTGGTTCGGATGGATTGTATGTCTTTATCCTCTGTCATGCTTATGAAATATTGGTCAGCATCTCCTGCAGCAATTGCTTGGCGCGGGTTAAATACACCCTGGAGGAGCTTTCCGTTATCTTCATCGCCTGCGCGATTTCTTTGTGCGAGAACCCTTCTACCACAAACAGGTTGAATACGCTCCTGTAGGTATCGGGCAACCGCTGAATGACGGCAACCAATTCTTCGGCTTGCATTTTTTCCAACACACCCAGGTCGTTGCTGCTAAGGGCATACGCTTCTTCAATCTGTTGGCTGTACCCTTCATCGACTTGTTTCCGTAGGTGTTCCAGCGCTGTGTTGACCATGATGCGCCGTATCCAACCTTCAAACGATCCTTTACTTTCAAAATCGTCTATGTGGGAAAACACCTTGAGAAAACCGTCGTGCAACAGGTCTTTTGCCGTTTCTCTGTCCTTGCAATACCGCAAACAAACACCCATCATTTTCCCGGAGTAGGTCTCGTAAAGCTGTTTTTGTGCTTTACGATCACCTTCTTTGCAGGCTGCGATTAGGTGCTTTTCAGTGTCGACGGTATCAGTCATGTCACACGTATAGAGATGAAGATTCGTTGAAAACGTTACAAAGGAAGCAAAAATAATGCGTGCCGGAAAGGGTTACCTACTGCTTTTTTGTAAGGATTGTGTTAATAAAAAAGCGTCCCGGCACCACTCCTGCCGGGACGCTCTTCCTAAAACCAAAAGAAAAAGTACAATCTTTGTTTACCTTATCGAACAGTGAATCATAGTGCGTTGGCACCGAAGTAAATGGTTTGAAATGCTGTACTAAAGGCCACGGCTGAGGAGACTCCCTGTTCAATAAGGGCTTGGTCGGCATTCTTTCCTTCCATTTTTGTGTTTCCCTTGAGAACAGATTCGACTTCCTTGGCCCGTGCGGCATCGAGTTTTTTCTGGCCTTTTTTCACTTCTCGTTTAGAGAGCTCTGTATTCGTTTTGTTGGAGGCTTCCAGTCTCGCGTATTTCTGATTGATAGCCATGATTTTCACGAGTTGCTCATTGGAGAGGTTCAAAGAACTTAACAACTGGCTGATTTGTTTGAATGTCTGGTCCGTGTGAATGTTGGTACGGGTTGTTTGTGCCATCAATGTGCTACCGGAAATAAGCAATGTTGCTAAAATGATCCATTTCATTGTTTTCATAATCGTATGTTTTTAACTTGTTTTGTTTCTTGTTTCTGTAACTTAGAGTGGCTCATCTGGGTTTTGTTTAATCGTCTGTAGGTGAATGGATTGATAATTAACGAATAATGACGTTTCAGCCACTGAATTATTCATTCACCGACACGAATCATCCGTTTGTCGGTAAAAAACAAACCAACAAGCACGTTATTAAACCGTACGTTTTAAGCTGTTTAGGTGTTGCTTGAACGTTGATCGATGCGTTGCACCACTTTCCCGTAAATATACAGGGCAAGGGCGGACACAAGACCGACTCCGAAAAAGACCAGCCACAGATAGTGCGCATGTTCCGTTACAGCGGCGTAATCGGTACCCGGGGGCAGGGTTTTGGGGTCGGGGCAAAACTTTTCCAGCAGGAATCCGGCTGAAATAAAGGCAATCAGCGACGAAAGGAACGAGTGCAGGTGGCTGAACCCCAGGTAAAGCCCTTCTTCTCCTTTGGGTGACTGCATGGAGAAATACTCCAGGAAACGGGGTGAGATGAAGCATTCGGCCAGTGCCTGAAATACAATACCCAGTATCATCATGAAGGTGATGGGGTGCATGCCCAGGATCAAGTCCTGTCCCAACAGATTGCCTCCTGCCATGATCAGGGCGGAAAGGGGGATGATGAACATTCCCACTGTCATAGAAGTGAGTGCTTTCCGCTTGGCCATCAACGTGGTAATCAGGTTCACACACAGGAATACGACAAGTGGATTCACGTTGGCTATCCAACCCGGGGAAGCATCTTCACCAACCATGCGGATGACGTATTTGGGCATAGAGGCGTACAACTGCTGCTGCACGACCCAAAAGCCGGTCACAATAATGATAAGTATGACCAAGCGTGCATTGACGGCCAACTTCTTCAAGGCTGTCCAAATCTCGGCGAAGGTTTTGCCTTGTCCGGCTGTCTGGGTGGAACGGTATAGAAGGATAACGGTAATCAAGGCCAGGAAGGTCATGGCAGCTGAAAAATAGTTCAAGTACACCAAGCCTTGGTCGCCCAGGCTTTTCCGCAAGGGGTCCACCACGGTTTTACCGGTAAAGGCTCCGATGTTGATCATCATATAAAAGATGGCGTAGCCTCTGGCGCGGATATCGGAGGTGGTTTCCTTGGCTACCGTGCCTGATATTACTGCCTTGATAAAGGAACCTCCCGCCACAATCAGCAGCAAAATCGGCACGATGACCCATCTGCCGGCTGTGGTTGTCAGGCCGGTGTAGGTCGTTTCTGTTCCGTAAACCACATTGAGTGTCGATTGGAAAAAGCCCGAAAAGACGCCTTTTCCATCGCCTGTTCCATATTCAACCAAACCGGAACTGGCCAACAAAGTAGGTAGCACGCCCAGGCTGGCGTAACCGGCCGTAAGCAGCGAAAATGCGATGATGATGGACTTCCGAAAGCCAATTTTATCGGCATACGCTCCCATAAATGTGGGGAGTAAATACAAAAGGGCTGAAAATGCCCCGGCTATGATACCAGCTTCCCCATCGGTGAAACCCAGTATGTTTGATAAATATAAGGTAATGACAATGAATACGGCATAATAAGCCAGGCGCTCCAACAATTCCACCGAATTCGCCACCCAAAAAGCCTTCGAAAACTTCGCCATACTCCTATTAGATATAAGTTCTTTCAAATGTAGCATTTTTTGCTGAACTCACTGTGTATTCCTTAGGAACTACCGTTCAACATTTTTTATAAAGTCACTTAAACCACATACTTCCACATCTTGCTTAAATGGATACGAGGCTGAAACGGGTGCTACAATGTATGTCTTATCCGGTTTTGTGGTTTCAATAGCACTCCAAAAACCTTTGGTCACCTGCGGTGCGGATGAGGCTTTGCATTCAACAGCAATCATTCGGTTCCCTTTTTCAATAAGTAAATCCAACTCGTCACCTGAAGCGCTACGATAAAAAGAGAAGGTGCAATCTCTCAGTGATGAAATGATGTTTTCAATAACAAAGCCTTCCCAGGAAGATCCAAAAACCGGGTTGCCCATCAAGGAATTGAAATCATCTACTTGAAGCAGTCGATGAAGCAACCCGCTGTCTCTCACATAAATTTTTGGAGATTTGACCAACCGTTTCTTGATGTTTTTTTCAAACGGAGGCAACGAACGGAGAATAAACGTTTGCTCCATCAGGTCAATGTAGCGACGTACAGTTTGATAAGTTATGCCCAACGATTCTCCTAATTTGGAGGAATTAAACAGCTGCCCCTGATTGTGTGCGCACATGGTAAGCAGGCGACGTAGTTGTATTGCGGGTATTTGAAAACCGAGTTGCGGTATATCCCGTTCTACATAGGTTCTGAGAAAATTTTCTCTCCAGAGAGTGCTTCCTTGGTTTGTTGATGCAAGGAAACTATCAGGGTAACCACCGCGAAGCCAGAATGTGTTCAGATTGTTGTTTGTGCTATTTTCAACTTCTTCAATAATAAAGGGTGTGAGCTCAATCAGTCCAACTCTTCCTGCCAACGATTCTGACGTTTTCTGAATAAGATCTTGCGAAGCGGAACCAAGCAAAATAAAGCGTCCCGGGCGACGATTGCGGTCTATTTCACTGCGCAATACTGCAAAAATTTCAGGTACCAACTGAATCTCGTCCAAACATATTGTCACATCTTGATTGGCTTGAAAGAACAACATAGGTTCTCTCAGTTTGTTCAGGTCATCCAGATTCTGTAAGTCCAAATAAAGAAAGTCATCCGCTTGCTGATAGAGCATTTTTACCAACGTGGACTTTCCGCATTGCCTCGGTCCTAAAATGGCTACCGCAGGAAAGTTACTTAGGTTCTCATGTACAAACGTTTCTATTTTTCTACCAATCAGTTTTTGCATATCATAAATCATATTTCTAATTTGCACAAATATGGTAATAGTTTTTAATACTACCAAATATATAATCGTTTGTTTTTGAAATAGATGAAACGGAAAAATCAAAAAGGTTAATGGTACGGATGGCTTCGTTGTATAAGAAGCGTTAAAACGGAATGGATTGCCAGTTGAAGGATATATAGGAAATGTGGGAAAGTTGTACCTTTGCGGGCAATTAACAGGTTAACAGACACAAGACGAGCATATGGGAGCAGTAAAATGGATAGGTGGCGTGATTGGATGGGCCACCGGCGGATTTTTGGGCAGCATCATTGGTTACGCCATCGGTTCAGCCGTGGATAACGCCATTTCCGGACAGCAAACAAAGGGAGGTTGGCAAGAAGCCCAACAAGGACGAACCCGGGGAAGCAGACCTGTCACCCAGGAAGGTGACTTCGGCGTGAGCCTGTTGGTACTCTCCGCTTCGGTTATGAGGTCGGACAACCGCGTGGTGAAAGCCGAGCTGGACTTTGTCAAAGAATTCTTTGTCAAGAACTTCGGTGTGGTGAAAGCCCAGGAATACATCTTATTGTTGCGCGACCTGCTGGGTAAAGAGTACGACATGCGCGCAGCCTGCCAGCAAATAAAGCTGTTCATGGACCATGCCTCAAGGGTTCAACTGCTCCATTACCTGTTCGGCCTATCTATGGCAGATGGCGATGCACACCCAAAGGAACTGGAAACCATCCGCGCCATGTCAACCTGGCTGGGCATTTCCACCGCAGACCACGAGTCCATCAAAGCCATGTTCATCAAAAACCAGGAAAGCCCCTACAAAATACTTGAACTGACACCCGAAGCCACCAACGAAGAGATTAAGAAAGCCTACAAAAAGATGGCCGTGAAATACCACCCCGACAAGGTGTCACACCTGGGAGAAGACGTCCAGAAAGCAGCCAACGAAAAATTCAAGGAAGTGAACCAAGCTTACGAAACCCTGAAAAAAGCCAGGGGAATGAATTGATTCCAAAGCCGGTGTTTAAAAAAAATAAGAAATTTCTTGCGAGATTCAAAAACACCCTCTACTTTTGTCCCCAGTAACGAAAACAACGATACGATGAATGCAGTAATGCGCACAAATTGGTGGTGGCTCCGTAATCTTCAACAGCGATGGTGAGGTAGGGACCCCGTGTGCATTAACGATATAATGAAACTATAAGGCCTGTTGAACTCACAACAGGCCTTTTTTTTGTGCATTTTTCAACAAAACAACAATCAAACACAATAGAACACATGTATCAAGTAGACGAAAATGGATATTACGGAGAATTTGGTGGAGCCTATGTGCCGGAAGTCCTGTATGAACAAGTGGAACAACTGAAGAAACGCTACCTGGAAATCATACAGACCCCCGATTTCCTGTCAGAAGTGGACGCCCTGCTGAATGATTACGTAGGACGCCCCTCACCCCTGTACCTGGCCGGCCGTCTGTCGGAAAAATACGGTTGCAAGGTGTATCTGAAGCGCGAAGACCTCAACCACACCGGCGCCCACAAAATCAACAACACCATAGGCCAAATCGTTTTGGCCAGGCGCATGGGCAAGACCCGCATCATCGCCGAAACCGGAGCCGGCCAACACGGCGTGGCCACAGCCACTGTCTGCGCCTTGATGAACATGGAATGCGTGGTGTATATGGGCAAGACCGATGTGGAACGCCAGCACCTGAATGTGCAGAAGATGCGGATGCTGGGAGCCACTGTCATGCCCGTCACCTCGGGCAACATGACCCTGAAAGACGCCACCAACGAAGCCATGCGCGACTGGTGCTGCAACCCCGCCGACACCTTTTACATCATAGGTAGTACCGTTGGGCCACACCCGTACCCCGACATGGTAGCCCGCTTCCAATCGGTCATTAGCCGCGAAATGAGAAGCCAGTTGCAGGAAAAAGAAGGACGAGACTACCCCGATTACGTCATTGCCTGCATCGGTGGCGGCAGCAACGCAGCCGGTGCTTTCTACCACTTCCTGGATGAAACCCGCACCCAACTGGTGGCTGTTGAGGCTGCCGGAAAAGGACTGGACACCGAAGAAACCGCAGCCTCCATCCAACTGGGACGGCTGGGCATCCTCCACGGCTCCAAAAGCCTGATCATGCAGACCGAAGACGGACAAATCATCGAACCCTATTCCATTTCCGCCGGACT
>CAYPLF010000003.1:44535-80682 GCA_964411555.1 uncultured Bacteroidales bacterium
CACTTTAATACTTACGAACTATGAGCTATTCACTGCGTACACAATCCAGAAAGCTGCTGGCCGATTTACAGACACCGGTCAGCCTGTACCTGAAAATACGCGATATTTATCCCTGTTCCGCCCTGTTGGAAAGTTCCGATTACCACGGCGGTGAAAATAGTTTTTCCTTTATCGGTTTCAAACCGCTGGCCGAATTCAGGTTGGAAAAGGGAATCATCACCGAACTCTTTCCCGATGGAAGCACCCTGGATACGTTGGTTACAAACGGAGTGAACGTACCCGACCGCTTTCAGGCCTTTGTACGCTCGTTTTCTATCATTGAAGACAACAATACGCTGGGATTCAACGGATTGTTTGGCTATTCCTCGTTCGAAGCCGTCCGCTATTTTGAAGATGTCAAGATGAACAACACCTCCAACGACGGTTCAGCCATCCCCGATATCCGCTACATCCTGTACCGCTACACCATTGGCATCAACCACCACAAAAACGAATTGACCCTGGTTGAAAACGTCTTAGACGGCGAAGAGAGCACCATGGATGAAGTGTTGGCCTTGATTGACAACCGAAACTTTGCCTCGTATGATTTCAGCCTGTCGGGTGAGGAACAATCCAAGATAACCGACGAAGAATACATGCAGATGGTCACCCAGGGAAAACGCCATTGTTACCGCGGCGATACCTTCCAGATTGTGTTGTCGCGCCGGTATTCCCAAGCATACAGCGGCGACGACTTCAAGGCGTACCGTGCCCTGCGCTCCATCAATCCGTCACCCTATTTGTTTTACTTCGACTTCGGTTCTTACCGCATATTCGGCTCTTCACCCGAAGCCCACCTGGTGGTGAAAAAGAACAAAGCTTACATCGACCCCATTGCCGGCACCTTCCGCCGCACGGGCGACGATGAGAAGGATTTGCAGTTGGCCGAAGAACTGCGCCGCGACCCCAAGGAAAATGCCGAGCACGTGATGCTGGTCGACCTGGCCCGCAACGACCTGAGCCGCAACACCAAAAACGTCAAGTTGGAAATCTTCAAGGAAATCCAGTACTATTCACACGTATTGCATATGGTGTCGCGCGTAAGCGGCGAGTTGCAACCAGATACCAACGTGTTCAAGTTGTTTGCCGACACCTTCCCGGCCGGTACCCTTTCGGGTGCCCCCAAGGTGAAGGCCCTGGAACTGATTGATGCCATTGAACCGCACGCCCGTGGATTCTATGGGGGTTGCATCGGTTACATCGGACTGAACGGCGATTTCAACCAGGCCATCACCATCCGTTCGTTCCTGAGCAAGAACAACACCTTATATTATCAAGCTGGTGCCGGCATCGTGGCCAAATCGGTGGAAGAAAATGAACTGCAGGAGGTGAACAACAAGCTGGCCGCCCTGAAGATGGCACTTGATTTGGCCGTAACGCTTAAAAACTGACCCCTATGGAACAAACAACAAAAACTCCGTACGGTTCGCTCAAGGTCCTGGTGTTCGACAACTACGACTCGTTTACCTACAACCTGGTGCATGCCCTGAAGAAGCTGGGCGTAACCCACCTGGATGTGGTGAGGAACGACAAGCTCAACCTGGAAGATGCAGCCAAGTACGATAAGATTGTGCTCTCACCCGGCCCAGGGATTCCATCGGAAGCGGGGTTGCTGCTGGACCTGATAAAGATGCACGCTCCAACCAAAGATATCCTGGGTGTCTGCTTGGGGCATCAGGCAATAGGGGAAGCCTTCGGTGCCACACTGGTCAATCTGGGCGAGGTACACCACGGTTTGTCTGAACCGGTTCGTCGCATCACCTTCGACCCCTTGTTTGAGGGGCTGCCCGATACCTTCGAGGTGGGGCGGTACCATTCCTGGTCGGTGAGTCCGGAAAACCTGCCCGACTGCTTCGAGGTGACCAGTATGGACGACGAAGGGCAAATCATGTCCATGCGCCACAAGACTTACCGCCTCCACGGAGTCCAATTCCACCCTGAGTCGGTGCTGACTCCCGAGGGCGATCGCATCCTTGATAACTGGTTGGCCCTGGCGGAGTAAATGCTGGCAACAACAGGCGCCAATGATGCAATCAAACTACTACTAAATCAATCAAACTTACAATGAAACACTTACTGAACAGACTTTTCGAGCACCAAAACCTGACCTCCGACGAGGCAGCCGCCGTGCTCATCAACATAGGCCGCGGGCAATACAACGAACAGCAAATTGCTGCCTTCATCAGCGTGTTTTTAATGCGCAGCATCACCATTGACGAACTGGCCGGCTTCCAGCAAGCCTTGCTCGAACTGGCCAACCGGGTTGACCTGTCCGAATTCGATCCCATCGACATTGTCGGTACGGGTGGCGATGAGAAGAACACCTTCAACATTTCCACGCTCAGCTGCCTGGTGTTGGCAGGAGCCGGGTACAAGGTGTGCAAGCATGGAAATTACGGCGCTACCTCGGTGTCCGGTTCTTCCAACGTGATGGAACAGCACGGCGTAAAATTCACGACCGACTACGATGCCCTGCGCAAGTCAATTGACACCTGCAACCTGGCGTACCTGCATGCACCTTTGTTCAATGCGGCCATGAAAACGGTGGCACCGGTTCGCAAAGCGCTTGGTGTACGCACATTCTTCAACCTGTTGGGTCCGCTGGTGAATCCGGCCCGTCCGCAGAAGCAATGCCTGGGGGTATATAACCTGAAAATGGCCCGCTTGTACGAATATACTTATCAGAAAACGGGGGTGGACTTCGCCATCATCCACAGCCTGGACGGATACGACGAATTGTCGCTGACGGGGGACATGAAGATTGTCCGCAACGGGGGAGAAGAGGTCTTTAAGCCGAGTGACCTGGGTTTCAAAAAAGTAGGTCCCGAAGAACTGTACGGAGGAGCTACCGTGAGCGAGGCCGCCATGCTCTTCGACAGCGTGCTGGAAAACCGCTGCACGGAAGCACAGAAAAATGTGGTGCTGGCCAATTCTGCCATAGCCATGCAGGTGATTGAACCTACATTGTCATTTGCCGCTGCGGTGGATAAATCCAGAGAGTCCATCGAGAGTGGAAACGCACTGTCAAACTTCAAGCGGTTTATTGCCGCCAACAGCTGAAACCAATGAGTACGAATGATATTTTAGCGGAAATTGTAGCCGCCAAACGGCTGGAGGTGGCATCGCGAAAAGCGGTGGTGCCCATGGAACACCTGAGCAGCCAATGCGCCGGACTGAAAAAGGGCCGGTCGTTGAAAGCAGCGTTGGAAGCTTCAAAAACCGGCATCATTGCCGAATTCAAGCGCAAATCGCCTTCAAAAGGCTATCTGTTTGAGGGAGCCGATGTGGCATCTGTGGCTCCTGCCTATGAGGCATCGGGATGTTCCGGGATGTCCGTTTTGACCGATTACCCCTATTTCGGCGGAACCATCCGCGACCTGAAAACAGCCCGCTCGTTGGTCAATGTCCCCATCCTGCGTAAAGACTTCATCATCGACCCGTACCAGGTGTATGAGTCGAAAATCCTGGGGGCCGATGTGATCTTGCTGATTGCCGCCATTCTGACGCCCGATGAGGCCTACGACTTGGGTGAACTGGCCCACGAATTGGGCATGGAAGTCTTGCTTGAGGTGCATATGGAAGAGGAGCTGGACTACGTGAGCCGCTTCACAGACATGCTGGGCGTGAACAACAGGCAGCTGCGGACTTTCAAGACCGATGTGCAGACCTCGTTCGACCTGGCGGCCAATGCACCGGCCGGAGTGACCCTGGTTTCAGAAAGCGGATTGAGCGAGGCAAGCACCATCAAGTCCTTGCGTAAGGCTGGTTTCAAGGGCTTCCTAATGGGAGAAGCCTTTATGAAAACCGGTGAACCGGGAACAGCATTGACAACGTTGATCAATACCTTATAATATGGAATCGTTGTTCAACCACCTCAAATTGAAAGTCTGCGGCATGCGGGAACCGGGCAATATCGAAGCGGTGTCTGCCCTGCACCCCGATTACCTGGGTTTTATTTTCTACGAACCGTCCCCCCGTCATGTGTTGAACGCTTCGGGGAAAGCGAACGTTTCCGATGAGTTACAGGCACCCGAGGTTTTGCCTGCTTTGATCCAACGCCTGAAGTCAATGGGTATCACCCCTGTGGCTGTTTGTGTGGACGCTTCATTGCAAACGGTACTTTCCATTGTCAACGAGTATGGTTTCACTACCGTTCAACTTCACGGGCAAGAGTCGCCCATCCTGTGCAGGCAATTGAAGAACAGGGGATTGAGGGTGTTCAAGGCTTTTTCGGTGGCTACGGCAGAGGATGTACGGCAGACGGCTGCGTATGAAGGTTGTTGCGACTGTTTCCTGTTCGACACGAAAACCTCACTGCCGGGTGGGTCGGGTGCCCGTTTCGACTGGTCCATCCTGCAGACCTATCAGGGTAACACGCCTTTTTTCCTGAGTGGAGGTTTGTCGGTTTCATCGGTGGATGATATCCGTTCGTTTTCCCACCCCCACCTCTATGGACTGGATGTGAACAGTCGGTTTGAGGTGGCACCTGGTCTGAAAGATGCTTCGTTGCTGAAGCAGTTTATCAGCCAATTATCCATACAATAATGCTATTAGAAATAACTACTATGTCAACCAGAATCAACGCATTGTTCCAACGGAAAGCTTCAAACGTGCTGTCCGTGTATTTTACAGCGGGTTTTCCCCAGCTCGATTCCACCCTGCCCGTGTTGCAAGCCTTGCAAGAAGGTGGCGTGGATATGGTGGAAGTGGGCATTCCCTTTTCCGATCCCATGGCCGACGGGCCGGTCATTCAGGCCAGTTCGCACCTGGCTTTGTCGAACGGCATGACCTTGAAAATCTTGTTTGCCCAGTTGGCTACCATGAGGCCGGCCATCCACATTCCTGTCATCCTGATGGGCTATACCAATGTGGTGATGCAGTACGGGCTGGAAGCATTCTGCGCTTCTTGCCGTGAAGTGGGTGTGGACGGGGTCATCCTGCCCGACCTGCCCATGGATGATTATATAAAGGAATACAAGCCGGTGATGGATGCCTACGGTATTGCCATGATCTTGCTGATTACGCCGGAAACATCGGACGTACGGATCAGGAACATCGATGAGCAAACCAGCAGCTTTATATATATGGTGTCGTCTGCTTCCATTACAGGAGCCCAGTCTTCGTTCAACGACCAGAAGACGGCCTATTTCAAACGTATCAACGATATGAGGTTGAAGAATCCGCGTTTGGTTGGTTTCGGGGTTTCCAACAAGGCAACTTACGAAGCAGCGTGTGCTTATGCTGCAGGTGCCATTGTTGGCAGCCGGTTTATTGAATGCCTGAAGGCATCGCCTTCACCGGAAAAAGCGGTTGCCACTTTGCTGGAAGGATTGGAGGTGTAGCGGTCGTACTTGTTTGTTGATGCGAAACAAGTTCCGTTTTCGGATTGTTGGATGGTTGTGTTTGAAAATTGATGTTAAAATAGTGGATTTGTACCGGAAACGTTGAAACATTTTTTACAATCTTTCGTCTTCTGAGTATAATGCTTCTTTAACCAGTAATAGACAACAACGATGAAAAAGACCACAACACACCAGGCGAACAGCCGGTCCCATTTGGGTCAACAATTGACAACAAAGGGAACATATGCAACCCTGCGCATTCTTGTGATGATTCTGCTGTGTGGATGCTTGAGCGCAGGTTCCACAGTATGGAGCCAGACGCGGAGTTCATCCACCTCGACCACACGGTCAACGACACGGACTCCAAAAGCATCAGAGGCACAAACGGAAAAGAAGGATGCGGAATCGAAAACAGAAAAGAAGGCAACTGAGACTCGAACAGAGAGAAAAGCGTCGGAAACACGTTCAGGTAGAACACAAAGTGAACCTGCAAAAAAAGAGGCAGAAAAGCGGGAGGAGTCTACTCGCAAACAAGAATCCACGCGCAATCAAGAATCCACGCGTAATCAAGCTGTTTCTCGTAGTCAAGAATCGACCCGTGGTCAGAATCCGAGTGAAAGGCGGGATGTCAACACCCGAGGTGCAGTTGTACGTGATGCAGGTTCTCAACGTGGGTTAGACCAACAGACGGTTAGTACAAGAGGTGGCCGTTCCGATGACACTCGTATGGCGCCTTCAACGCGGATGAGCAGTGGATATCGTTTGGTGCCTGGTAGTCGAACCCCCGATCGGGTTAAAATCCAACTGCCTGATAACCGGTTCAGGCACGAGCGCGAACGCTGTACCTTCTGTTTTGGTGTTGGTTTTCTCTTTACCCATGACAGGTTGCACAGACTTCGCTGTTCACAGTGTTACGGTAGGGGATTTGCTATAGAGTTCATCACGCAACTGGATGACGTTTGCCCCATCTGTTATGGACCGGTTTCCGGATATGGCCCGCTGCGTAGACGTTCCATTCAAAATACAGCCAACTATGTGGCGAATCGCCTTGATCAGCTACTCAATCTGTCCCGTTTTCAAAAACGAGACATCAAACGCATTGTCCTGGATTACTTGCGGGAAAGCCGCTATGATGGGTGGTATGACCCGATTGTGGTCAGGGATAGGCAAATTATGAGGGAACTTTCTATCCGTCAGCAGGGTATTTATGTTGATTTTATGAATAATTTGGATAGTCGTGATTTATGTGACAGATGTTTTGATTACTTTTAACGGTTAATTTCTGTAAAAATTATTTTTTACCGACATTGACCGATACTCATTAAACCTTTACATAAACCAATACTCTAACGAGTAAAGTATCAGAATTGTAGTTATTAACCAAATTTATCTTTCGTATGAAAACACGTAAATCAATCATTCTCGCAGCATTTGTTGCTGTATGTGGTCTTGTTATCGCTCAAGGTTTTGGCGGTGGTATGGGCATGGGTGGTGGCAGAATGTCAACTACCGATCGCGCCAAAACTGAAGCTGATCAATTGAAAACTACTTTGTCGTTGAGCGCTGACCAAGCTTCCAAAATTCAAGCTATCAGTTTGAAATATGCTCAAAAAGATTCAGTCAACAGGGCTGCTATGACGGCAGGTGGCGGTCAAATGGACTTCCAAAAAATGCAAGCAGACAGAGCCGCTACAGCTGAAGCAAAAAGCAAAGAGTACAACACGATCTTGACTCCCGACCAACAAGCTAAGTACAAAACTTATCTGGCCGAACAAGAAGCTCAACGTCAGCAAATGATGCAGCAAATGCAACAAGGTGGCGGTGGTTTCGGCGGCTTTGGTGGCGGTGCTCCCCAACAATAATCGAATTTCTATTCGTTGATAAAGAACCGGCGTGTTTTTTAGGGTATTGGTTCAAATACGCTGGAACAGTAGCAGCCTCGGAGTGATCCGAGGCTGTTTTATTTTTGGGCCACTGTCAAGCTGTTAAAAAAGTGTGCCTTTGGATTCCCCCTCAAAACGTACCAGATGAACCACTCTGCGAAGTTGACTGATATCCAACGTGGTGTATTCATCAACCAGCAAACAGGTGGTTATGCGAACTCCTTCCAGGCTGTAGATGTCAGCCCGAACCGGTTTGCCTGTCCGGTTGTACATGTGTAAAACCTGTCTGTTTTTATCCGTAAAGGCTTCCAGCCGATTTTCTACCCTTGGCTTTGTTTGTTCGAGTCCTACAATGACAGGCTGTTGGGCATAGTATGCCTGGTCATAGTAACTTTTCAGGTTCCTTTTTTCAATGGTGGGTTGATTGAGTACAACGATTTGGTCGCCTCCGTCCGGGTAACGGCCAATGGTCTTGTATTCACTGATCAGGCCGTACGATAAGGAATCAACAATCTTTATGCCGGTGGATGTCAATGCTGAAAGATACACCTGCCCACCTTCCTTAGCCAGCTTAAAGTTGGCATGATTGCTGCCTCGGGTAGGTTCCTTGCTGCACCAAACAACCACATGGCCTCCTGGTGCCAACCGTTTACCTGTACCCCCTGGAAAAGCATATAAACCCATGTTGGCTGCTGAATTTGAAAGAAAATATCGACTCAGGTCAATGGGCTCATTCGAATTATTGTACAGCTCAATCCAGTCTTCGGATTTGAAAAAATTGTCAACAAAAATGGGATTGGATGCACTTAGTTCATTGATGTAAAGTCCAGATCTTCTGGCAGTAGATGCAGAACCGTATACAGCCATGACCGAGGTTGAATCTGTTAGTGATAAAGTAAGGGTGGGTGTTTCCACTGTTTCTTCCGGTTGGCCTTTCATGCGGACCAACCAATGCTGGAACGTTTTCTCGGCTGCATAGGTGGGTGCTTCCAGGGTGAGCGGCATTCCTTTGAAATAGCGACCTTCGTAGGGAAGATCAGGTATTTCGAGGGCGTTGAATTGCAGTGTGACCGGATGGCTGGATGCAATGTTCAACATATGGGCTGAATCCAGTTGAAAGTTTGTCCGCAAGTTCCGATAGGCTGTTTCCCTGAAATACAGGGTGCTGTCCTTGTGGTACTTGATGCTGTAATGCAGCTCGTTGCGGTATTTGTGTGCTATGCCCCACCGGTTTGCGTGAATGAGGTATTCGCTGTCAATCTTTTTCAAGATGCTGTCCAACAGGCTGTTTGCCCTGTCCGGCCTGAATACGGAACCCGCTATCAGGCACTGCGTGTCAATGTACCGTTGCTTGAACGTGTTGTTTTGCAGTAAATAAACAATCATCTTCAGCGAGAAGTTGGTATAAGCGCTGGTGAAAAATTCGCCCAGCAGTTTCTTGCTGGTGTGTTTGTACCCATTGTCCAGGTCTTGGAGAATCCAACGCCATCGTCCATCTGTTTTAGAGGTGTATAGTTTTTGGTTGTTCCTTGGCCAGTCTTCGTTGCAAACAAATAATTCCATGGCCATGTAATTCAGGTAGCTGTCAATGTCAAATAATTGGATGGCTTTGTTGTAACAGGTATCCTGTGTCAGGTCTGCGGTTGAAATATAATCCTTCATTGCATTGTATTTCAATAGGTTACCTGATGCTGGCTGTTCCCTCCAGTTGTTTTCAACCACATCGATGTTGGGTTCATCAAGGCCCCTGTTGGAATAGATGAAGTCTTCGTTGTGCCGTTCCTGCAGGTACAAGTATCCCCAGTAGATGCCATTGATGTAAACGACAGCCGGATTAACGGCCTGGTGTTCCAGATTCAACACGCCGGCAGCCGATTGTAGGAAGCCATCCCTGATGCCACCCTCTTTCCAATCCTGACCCCCGTTGCGCAACAGGATACTTTTGAACCGTTGGTTGGGCTTTTCAGGAAAGAAGTCGTAGTTGAGCCGTTTGTCCCAACCGTGTAGATGCCAATGATGGAATCATATAAATAGGTGGTATCGATGGTTAAGAAAACCACAGGCAGGTCAGGTTTGCGTTCGTTGATCATATATGTGGCAGCGGATATGGGGCCGGTCAGGTAACCATCTGCAAAAGCCTGCGCCCTGAGCGGACCTGACTTATCAATCAGTATGGGGGTGCCATTGTACCGGGGATGTGCTTTTGTTGGGTTGGATCCATCCAGTGAATAATGGATGGAAGCCCCTGGAGTGAGGCATTGTAAGGTAACGCTGACGGGTGAGGAATAGAAACCACCAGCTACCGAAATCTGCGTGGCGGCCACAACTTGAGTTCCCGTTGCCGAACCGTTGTTGCTGGCATTATGGGTGGAGGCCAGAAAGTATCCGTAGGTGTCGCCTCCATCAGTGGTACGTCCCCACGATACATTGGTGTATTGAATGGGATAGGAAACGAGGTTTTCAAGCACCCCGGTTTTATCAGCAATGGAAATAAATCCTCCGTTGGCATCCAGATCCAGAAACAGGCCGTTGCCATCATTTATTTCATTGTTCAGCCAGATGGATGCGTAACCGTATGGAGGCAACCATCTGTCATACAATAATTTGTATTTTGTCGGGTTGGCCGCTTCGTCGGAGAACCGGTAGTTTTTCAAGTTGATGGAATCTCCTGTCGTGTTATAAAACTCGACCCATCCCCGATAATCCCAGTTAGGGTCTAATTCGTTGGAAATGTTGCAGATGGAAAGTTCGTTGATAATGATCTTCTGAGCCCATGTTCCGGGACTCCAGCAGCAGATTGCCACTAGCAACATCAACCAGGTTGTGTGAATAAAACGGTTCATATTTTTGGGTGCTCTATTACAAAATAACACAAAAAAATGAACCGTTGTTCACCTTACCAGGAAAAAATGAGTCCTTCAGAATCGGTCGTCACATGAATGGTTTGGCCGGATTCAAGCTGCTGGCCAATCAGTTGCTTTGACAGTTCGTTGAGCAGATGACGTTGGATGGCCCGCTTGATGGGGCGTGCCCCGAACTGCGGGTCAAAACCAGCCTCGGTCAGCCAATCGACAGCCTGTTTACTCACTTCAAGGTGGATTCCCCTTTCTTCCAGTTGCCGCACAACCGGCCTCAGTTGAAGCTCGACGATGTGGCGGATTTCATCCCGGGTGAGGGGGGTGAACATGATCAGTTCGTCGATACGGTTAAGGAACTCGGGCCGTATGCTTTGTTTGAGCAATTCGAACACCGTGTTGCGCGTTTTTTCAATCAGCTCTTCCCGGTTGGCCTCGGTGAGGTGTTCGAAATTATCCCGAATCAGGTTGGAACCTATGTTTGAGGTCATGACGATGATGGTATTCTTGAAGTTGACCACCCTGCCTTTGTTGTCGGTCAAACGCCCATCGTCCAACACCTGCAGCAGTACGTTGAATACATCGGGATGCGCTTTCTCAATCTCATCGAACAGCACAACCGAGTAGGGTTTGTGGCGGATGGCCTCGGTAAGTTGGCCGCCTTCATCATACCCCACATAACCGGGAGGGGAACCAATCAACCGTGTGACGGAAAATTTTTCTTGGTATTCCGACATGTCGATGCGGGTCATCTTGTTTTCGTCATCAAACAGGTAATCGGCCAAGGCTTTGGCCAGTTCGGTTTTTCCCACACCGGTGGTGCCGAGGAAAATGAAGGAACCGATGGGACGTTTGGGGTCGCTCAGGCCGGCTCGGCTGCGACGCACCGCATCGGAAACGGCGGAGATGGCTTCATCCTGTCCGACGACCCGTTTGTGCAGTTCTTCCTCCAGGTGCAGGAGTTTGTCTTTTTCTGTCTGCATCATTTTATTGACAGGAATGCCCGTCCAACGGGAAACCACGTCGGCAATGTCCTGGCTGTCCACTTCCTCCTTGATCATGGGGTTGTTGGCCTGTAAGGTATGCAGTTGTTCTTTGGCGGCTTCAATACGGGCATCCACGTCTTTTATTTTTCCATACCTGATTTCGGCTACCTTGCCATAATCGCCTTCCCGTTCGGCCTTGTCGGCTTCGAACTTCAGGTTTTCTACGTCAATTTTTCCTTGTTGAATGGTGTTAGCCAGGTTTTTCTCGGCATTCCACCTGGCTCTCAGTGAATTGCCCTCTTCCTTGAGGTTGGCGATTTCTTCGCTGAGTTGAGCCAGTTTGGGCGCATCGTTTTCCCGTTTGATGGCCTCCCGTTCAATTTCCAGTTGCATGATGCTCCGTTCGTTCTTGTCGAGCTCTTCGGGTACGGAATCTACTTCCAAGCGTAGACGGGCGGCGGCTTCGTCCATCAAGTCGATGGCCTTGTCGGGCAGGAAGCGGTCGGTGATGTAACGGGTGGATAGTTCAACGGCTGCCAATATGGCTTCATCCTTGATTCGTACCTTGTGGTGGTTTTCATAACGTTCTTTCAGACCACGCAAGATGGATACCGTGCTGGCCTCGTCCGGTTCGTCCACATGGACAAGTTGGAACCGGCGTTCCAGTGCCTTATCCTGTTCAAAGTATTTTTGGTATTCGTTGAGCGTGGTGGCTCCGATGGCACGCAATTCACCCCTGGCCAACGCCGGTTTGAGGATATTGGCCGCATCCATGGCTCCTTCTCCCTTTCCGGCACCCACCAGGGTATGGATTTCATCAATGAAGAGGATGATTTCCCCTTGTGCCTGGATGACTTCGTTGACCACCGATTTCAGTCGTTCCTCAAACTCGCCCTTGTACTTGGCGCCGGCCACCAACGCACCCATATCCAGTGAGAAAAGCTGTTTGCTTTTCAGGTTTTCAGGTATGTCACCCCTTACGATTCGGTGGGCCAGCCCTTCCGCTATCGCAGTCTTGCCGGTTCCCGGTTCACCAATCAGGATGGGATTGTTTTTGGTTCGGCGGCTCAGGATTTGCAATACACGACGAATTTCTTCGTCCCTGCCTATGACGGGGTCGAGTTTGCCGGAGCGGGCACGTTCGTTCAGGTTGATGGCGTATTTGTTCAGTGCGTTGTACGTTTCTTCTGCCGATGGGCTTGTTACCTTATTGCCCTTCCGCAGGGTGCGGATGGCTTCGACCAGGTTTTTTTCGTTTAATCCAGCATCCCTGAGCAGGTTGCTTACTGCGTTTTTTTCGGCTACCAAGGCCAATAGGATGAACTCCACGGAAACAAATTGGTCGCCTTCCTTTCCGGATAGGTCGATAGCCTTTTGCAGGATTTTGTTTGTTTCAGTGGAAAGGTAGGGTTCAGCATTTGTCACACGGGGGTAGCCGTTCAACAGCTGAGCCAGCCTGTCTTTGAGATTGACTACGGTAACACCCGACTTGTTCAGCAGGTAGTCGGTCACGTCTTGTCCCGTTTCCAACACCCCACTCAAAAGGTGAGGTGTTTCAATAGCTTGTTGTTGCCTGCCTTGAGCGGTTTCAACAGCCTTTTGAACGGCTTCTTGAGCCTTGATGGTAAACTGATTGAAGTTCATAGTGGTTGATATGATTCGTCAATACTAACCATCAAAATGATTGCCAAAGGCGATAAAATGACATAATGGCATAATTATAAACCCATTAACGCCATATTGGCAGGCCTTTGGTTCAATTACTGATTATTGCTTTTTTTTGGAGTGGTTAATGTAAACAAATAGATTCCTGAAAATTAAATGGTATATTTGTTCGTATAACACCATAAAAAGAAAAAGTATGAGAAGCAAGTCCTTGTTTTTTTGTGTTTTGTTCGTTGTATGCCTGTTGGGGTGCACCAGTGGTGACCGTAATGTAGAAGGTGTTGACCGTTCCAATTTGGATACAACGGTTTTACCGGGTGTGGATTTTTATCAATATGCCACAGGGGGGTGGCAAAAAGCAAACCCCATTCCCGATGAATACGCCCGTTATGCAACGTTTGACCAGCTGGGGGAAAAAACCATCAAGCAGATGCAAGAACTCATTGAAGAATTAAGGACATCGTCACACAAGCCAGGATCTGTATCTCAAAAGATTGGAGACCTTTACCGGATTGGCATGGACAGTGTTCGACTCAATAACGATGGGGTAAAGCCCATGAAACCTTTGCTCGACGAAATTCAAGGATTAAAAACACGGAAGGATTTGGCTGAATTCTTTGGGGCCAACCGAGCTATCGGTTTGAATCCGTTTTTTTATTTTGGTATTGGTCCGGACGACAAGAACAGTACCATGAACATAATGCATCTTTACCAAGGTGGACTTGGATTGGGTGAAAGGGATTACTACCTGTTGGAGGACAAGGAATCCAAGGCCATCCGCGAAGGTTACTTGAAACTGATACAAGCTCAGTTTGTGAATGCTGGTTTTTCCGCTCAGGAAGGGAAGAAGGCATCGCTGAGTGTCCTCTCGCTCGAAACAGCTTTGGCAAAGGCTCATTATAATAAAGAGAGAACCAGAATTCCTGAAGAAAATTATCACAAATTTTCATTGGCTGAACTGGATGACAAAACAGGCAGTTTTGATTGGAAGTTGCATTTTAAGGAAATGGGTATTGAGGGGTTGGATTCTCTCAATGTGGGGCAACCGGAAGCGATAGTTGAAGCGGTGAACTTATTTGAGACTCGTCCCATCGAGGAAATAAAGGCCTATTTCTTATGGTGTGCTATCAATGGCAACAGCAATCTGTTGAGCGACGACTTCCTTACAACGGACTTTGAATTTTATGGTCGCCAATTATCAGGAACGACTGCCTTGCAGCCCAGATGGAAGCGGGTGGTTGGTTTGGTGGAAGGCTGTCTGGGTGAAGCCGTTGGGCAAATGTATGTGGAGAAGTATTTTCCTGCCTCTTCGAAAAAACGCATGCTTAAGCTGGTCAACAACCTCAAGGTTTCCTTGCAAGAACGGATAGACGGTTTACAATGGATGAGCGATACAACCAAGGCGAAAGCAAGAGAAAAACTGGCCACCATAACGGTTAAGATTGGCTACCCGGATACCTGGCGTGATTATTCCAAGTTATCCATCGAGGACGATAGTTACTTTGCGAACATCCATAGGGCCATGCGTTTTGACTATGCATACAACTTGGATAAGTTGGGTAAGCCGGTCGACAAAAGCGAATGGCTTATGTTTCCCCAAACGGTCAATGCATACTACAATCCAAGCACCAACGAAATCTGCTTCCCTGCCGGTATCCTTCAACCTCCTTTCTTCTTTGCCAAGGGCGATGATGCTGTAAACTATGGTGCCATTGGTGTGGTCATCGGACACGAGATGTCACATGGGTACGACGATCAGGGACGCATGTACGACAAAGAAGGCAATATGGTTGAATGGTGGACGTCGGCAGATGCTGATCGGTTTAACAAAAGGACTCAGGTCTTGGTTGACCACTTCAACACCATCAAGGTGTTGGGTGAACTTCGTGCCAATGGTACTTACACGTTGGGAGAGAACATTGCTGACAATGGTGGTTTGCAAATTGCCTATCATGCATTTTTGAAAACCCGTGAAGGAAAGTCAAACAAACCGATAGATGGTTTTACTCCTGGTCAACGGTTTTTCCTGGCCTATGCTACCGTATGGGCGGATAATATCCGCGATGAGGAAATAATCCGGCGTACCAATCTGGATGTTCATTCCTTGGGCAAGTGGCGTGTGAATGGTGCATTGCCTCACATCGATGCCTGGTATGAAGCCTTTGGCATCAAGTCCACCGACCCCTTGTACATCCAGCCGGAAAAGAGGGCTTCCATTTGGTAACACCCTCCCCGTGGAACGGAAACAGGAACTTGTTTTATAAAAACAAAAACGGCGGAATCGATAAAGGTTCCGCCGTTTGTTTGAGAGATGCTTCCGTTTACGGAATGACCAATTCGTTACCAACCTTGCGGGCACGCTCCGGCTTATCCAAGTTGATACCCTTGGCCAAACCAATTTCGACCAACAAGTTCCAGCCTGCGCATAACATCACGTAAGGTTTCATTTCGCCAGCTTTCGGTACACGGATGGTGGTGAATGGGGTATCATGGTCGGCAATGGCCACAATCTTCAATCCAACACCCTGGGCCAATACTTCCTGGAACTTTTCGATTTCTTCTTCAATGGGATCGATGACAAAAACGATGTCGTCGGAATCCATCACTTCCTCAATGCCGTGGACGGCATAAGTGCCTTCCAGGAAATCGGATTTCTTGCGGGTGATTTCGTTGGTCTTCAGGGTGAGTTCTTCGGCCACGCCATCGTTGTATCCGGCAAAATAAATGGTGGGAGCAGCCACGGCCAAATCAACGACTTCTTTTGGGATGGAAAGGGTGAGGGCTTCTTGAATCATGGCAGGCAGTTTGGCCAATTCAGCTTTCTTGTCTTTTCCTTGTATGTGCCACAAGATGGATTCATAAAACAGGGCTTGTTCGATGACGCTCTTGGTAGCGGCCACGGCTTGTTCCCAACCACAATTGAGTACCCAGGTCTGTTTGCAGACCTTTTCGAGCAGCGTGCCTTCGTTGGCGGTCAGTCCGAAGCGGTTCTCGTTGATTTCGGCCAGGTTTTTGGCCAACAAAACCACTTCTTTGGTGCGTCCGGAGTTGGAAGCGCAGAATACGGCGAACTTACTCAGGTCGTATTGGGCGGCTTGCCGGGAGCCATCGGTGGCAATGGACAGGCCCATACCCCAGGTCAGTGATTTGCGGATGGCATTCTTTGCCGGAAAAATGCGGCTGGAGCCTTCGCCCGTCAAAAACAACCGGCCTGCACCGGCGATAATCTTGGATACTTCCTTCGTCTGTTCGGGGTTGAATTTCGCCACCGTTTCGATGGTTTGCATCATTTCCTGCACCAGCGCGTGCTGTGCGTATTTGGGGTCAGTCAAATTCATAGAAAATGAGTTGTTAAAGGGTGATGATAGATGGGTTTATGAGCACTAAAAAACTGATTTATCAATAGGGTAAGTGATTTACGAACGTTTTTTGAGGATTTTGACCAACTCAATGAACGCGGCCGTATCTTCACGGGTTTGTACGATGAAGCTGTTGTCTTCGATGGTGCCGACGGCAGCCAGCATTTCATCGGTGCTCTTGAACGTGATTTGCCTGAAGTAGTTGTCGTAGTCTTTTAGTCTGGAGTCGAACACCCGATCGCAAATAAATTGTTGTATGGAAATGGCTTTGTCCAGGGATGTCTGCCAGTGTTCAGCCGTGAGTTGATCGGTATTCAGCAATTCGCACAGTACGGCATAAGCATGGCGCTGTTTTTCCAGGGGATAGACCGCCCAAAGCTGGTCGTATCGGTCGTGGATGGCATCCCAGGTGTTCAACACACCGGTTTTGATGTCTTCCCTAAGTTGGTCGACGGCTGTTTGTGGCATGAGTTGTCCGCCTAGGTTCACCCAATTGGATTGACGGTTACCCTGCAATTCGCGGTGCATGTCTGCCAGAGTGGCTTCCTTATGGCTGTTCATATAGGCAATCAGGTTCTTCATGGCATAATGATAAAGCATGTCGTAATAGGCTCTCCACGCTTTCCATGCTTTCTTGATCACCACTTCGCGTTTTCCCTTTTCCATGTTTTCTCCCAGTATGTGCAGGGCTTCCACATCCTCCAGTTTTCCACTCAACACCTGTTTGCCAGTGGCGGAAAGTTCGTCGGCGGTCAGGTTGTCAACGGGTTTGCCTTGTTTGCGAAGGTATGCCTTGGCTGTCCACACTTCCAATAAATGGCGCCCGTGCAGGATTTCCTCCACCGTATCGGGCGCAAACGCTTCAAACTCGATGTGTTGGTTTTTATGGATGCGTTTGTCGCGTTGTTGGTACTTGGAGGAATTGCGGGCCAGGGCGTACATGTTGTACAACCACCAGAAGGCCGGCATCACTTCCAGGCGGTCTTGGTGCGTGTTGTTGTTCAGCAAGGAGAAGGGTAGGGATATGTCCATTTCAGCCGGGTAATCGGCTTTCGAAAGCAAGGTGAAGGAGGCAAAGCGACAGGAGTGTTTCACGCTGCTGCACAAGCCAGGCCAGAAGCCGCGGCCGGCCTGTATTTCGTTGTCGTTTGAACGGCTGTTGTGGTTGGAACCCATGGTGGCCCCGGCGGCCAGGTTGCTTTGGCCCATGACCACGGCGGCAACCAAGAAGGAGTTGTTATGGTGTTGTTCGTGTGCCGGAAAAATGAGGTTGTTCAGCACTTCGCAACAAGAGATGGTCGAATTGTCGCCCAGGAATGAATTGATTAGCCGCGCTCCGTATTTCAGACTGGAATTGTTGCCCAGGATAAAGCGGACGGCTATGCAGTTATAGAATATGTGGCAACCATAACCTACTATACCATTTACCAGATCAACGCCTTCTCCAATCTGGGTGGGCTCTTCTTTGGAAGAATTGATGGTGATGTTTTTCAGTTTGCTGGAGCCTTTGATGTAGCAATGGGAACCAATTTTTACATCTTTGATGATGCTGCAGTTTTTAATGACGCAACTCGCACCCGTGGTTCCGAAATAACCCCGTCGGCTGTCTACGCTTTCTTGCGTGATTCGCTTCAGGTTTTCTTGAAGGGATTTGTCTTCAATGTATTTGGCCCAGAGGTAGGCATCGGCGGTAATCATTCCGTCGAAGGGCATTACCTTGCGGCAGCCGGTTTCGTTCATCAGTTCCAACCAAATGCGTACGCTTTCGGGTTCACCTTCCTTAACAACACCGTTTCCGAACTTGGCATGGTCGGTGGTGTTCATTTCCTGGATGTTGAACAGGATGGTGTTGTCACCAATGATGTAGTGGGCCAGGTAATGAACGTCATGGATGGCAACGTCGTTGCCGATGTCGCACGACATGATGAGGCTGTTGGTGATACCCGCAGTCAAGCGGAGGTCGTGATGCTGTAGGATGACGTTGCGGATGGTACCGATGCGGACGGTTCCGTAGAACTTGTTGTTTTTGATCATCCGGGTGTCAAATTGGTCGGTGACCAAAATGTCGTCCCAGTTGTGCGCCGTATTGTCGTTTTTTACCAAGCGCTCCACCTCGTCAGAATGTAGATGCCTCCAAATGTTGGACGGGGTAGCATTCTGTTCGTTTCTGAGGTAGTTATCGTCTTTTCCTTCGGGCAGGTAAGTGGGGTCTACAAAATGGTTGCCCATGGTCTCCTGGGGCAGAATGGTGACGTTATCCATGGTCGTATGATTTTTAGGTCAGAAAAAAAACCTGTCAAAGATAATTTTAAAAAGCAGTGTATTAACAAACTTTTGCCGTTTTTTTAGTTGTCTACCCGGTGCGAGGCCAAGCTGTCGGCGCAGCGTTCCCCGTCAATGGCCGCACTGACTATGCCTCCGGCATATCCGGCTCCTTCTCCGCAGGGGTATAAGCCTTTAACCGCTGTATGGATCAAGGTTTCCGGATGACGGACAATACGCACCGGGGATGATGTCCGGGTTTCAACACCCAGTAGCAAGGCTTGATTGGTCATGAAGCCACGGTTTTTATGGTCAAACTCACCGAACCCTTCCTTCAGCCGTCCGACAATAAACGGCGGCAGCCAGGCATGAAGGGGAGAGCTCTGTATGCCTGGGGTATAGGAACAGGAGGGAATTGTGGCCGAAGTCCGGTTCTGTACAAAATCGACCATGCGTTGCACGGGGGCCGTTTGACACGAACCCCCATGAAGGTAACAGGCGTATTCGAGTTGTTCCTGCAAAGCCATCATCTGGAGAGCGGGTGGCACGTTTTGTCCGGCGTAGGGCAGGGTGCTTGCATCGGTTCCTGTATCCAGTATGGCTTTTTTCAAGGCTGATTTCATCGCGTCGGAGTAATCTTCGGGGTGAATTTCCACCACCAATCCGGCATTGGCCCATTTGGAACCACGGTTGGAAGGCGACATGCCATTCACCACCACCTGGTTCGGACCACTGGCAGCAGGAACAACGAACCCCCCGGGGCACATACAAAAGGAGTAGACGCCTCTTTCGCGTACCTGTGTCACCAGGCTGTACTCGGCGGCAGGCAGGTAATCCCCGCGACCTGTTGTTGAGTGGTATTGCAACTGGTCGATGAGTGTCTGCGGGTGTTCCAACCGTACCCCCATGGCCAGGTTTTTGGCTTCCAGGTGCAGTTGTTTGTTGGATAGCAGGTGGTAGACATCGCGGGCCGAATGGCCGGTTGCCAATATGACGGGGCCCATGAACTCTTCTCCGGTGTGGGCACGGATACCGACCACGTTTCCGTTTCGTATCAGGAGGTCGTCCATGCGTGTTTCAAACCGCACCTCGCCTCCGCTGGTCTTGATTTGTTCGCGTAGCCGTTCGATGATGCCGGGCAATTTGTCGGTTCCAATGTGGGGATGGGCATCGGCCAAAATGGAAGGACTTGCTCCAAATTGACAAAGAATCTGTAGGATACGATCCACGCTGCCCCGTTTCTTACTGCGGGTGTAGAGCTTGCCGTCTGAAAAGGCACCGGCGCCACCTTCGCCGAAGCAGTAGTTGGATTCGGGGTCAACCACCTGTTCGCGTGAAAGGGTTGCTATGTCTTTACGGCGTTCGTGGACATTTCGGCCTCGTTCCACCACTATGGGGCGGATGCCTTGTTGAATGAGGCGCAAGGCGGCAAACAAACCGCCGGGACCGGCTCCCACCACAATGGCGGAAGGTTTTCCACTTACGTCGGGGTATTGTTGAATCTCGATGGAAGGAGACTGTGGCTCTTCGTTGAGAAAAACCCTGACTTTCAGGTTGATATAAATGGTACGTTGACGGGCATCGATGGAACGTTTCAACACGTGAACACCCCTTATTTCGGATGCCTTCCAATCTTTTTCTTTGCTCAACCAGGTGGTGATTGCCTGTTCGTTGACAGCTTGTCGGGGCAGTATGCGAAGGTCGAGTTCCTGTATCATGGTGGTGTCTTTTGCAAAGCGTTCAGGCAAACAGCAGCCGGAAGGCTTCTTCCACTTTGCTGACGGGATGTATTTCCATGGAAAAACGTTTCAGGTCGAGCGAGGCGGTGGGCATTTTCGGAATGATGACTCGGGTGAATCCTAATTTCTGCGCTTCCAGCAGGCGTTGTTCGATGCGGTTGACGGGGCGGATTTCTCCCGACAATCCTACCTCTCCGGCCAGGCAGACGCCTTTGTCGATGACGATGTCGAGCGAGGAGGAAAGGATGGAACAAATTACGGCCAGGTCGATGGCGGTGTCGTTTACCTTGATGCCACCCGCAATATTCAGGAATACGTCTTTTTGAGCAAGTTTGAACCCGGCCCGTTTTTCCAGTACGGCCAGCAACATATTGAGCCGCCGCAGGTCAAACCCCGTGGCGGAACGTTGGGGGGTACCATAAGCGGCTGTGCTGACCAGTGCCTGTACTTCAATCAGGAAGGGACGGATGCCCTCGATGGCTGCGGCAATGGAAACGCCGCTCAGCCCGGTATGGTGTTGTGACAGCAGTAATTCGGAAGGATTCAACACTTCCCTAAGCCCGTCCTGCAGCATTTCGTAGATGCCGATTTCAGCTGTGCTTCCGAAGCGGTTTTTGATGGAACGCAGGATGCGGTAGAGGTATTGCTGGTCACCTTCAAACAGAAGGACGGTGTCTACAATGTGTTCAAGCACTTTGGGTCCGGCCAGGTTGCCTTCTTTGTTGATGTGCCCAATCAGAATCACAGGGGTGCCGCTTTCTTTGGCGAAGCGGAGCAAAGAGGCGGCCGATTCCCTGACCTGTGTCACACTGCCCGGAGAGGATTCGGCCAGTTCGGTCGAAACAGTCTGGATGGAGTCGACAATGAGGAGGTCGGGTTTGATGGCAGCCGCGTGTACGAAGATTTCCTCGAGCGAGGTCTCGCTGACAAACCAGGCTTGCTGGTTGTCTCCACTGATGCGCTCCGCCCTCAATTTCAGCTGCTGCACGCTTTCTTCCCCCGAGACGTACAGTACCTTGCTCCGGTTCATGCGCAGGACAGTTTGCAACACAAGGGTGGACTTACCGATGCCGGGCTCGCCACCAATCAGGATGAGCGAACCGGGAACGATGCCGCCACCCAGCACCCTGTCCAGTTCAGCGCCTCCCGTGCTTATGCGGGGTTGTTCGGCCAGCTCAACGTCGGAAAGTAAAACGGGCTTTGATTTGGGAGCGTGGAAGCCGGATACCGTGGGTCGGTTTGATGCTTCAGGACGGATGATTTCCTCATGGTAGGTATTCCATTCCCCGCAGGAGGGGCATTTGCCTATCCATTTGGGGGATTCCGCCCCGCAGTTGTTGCACACGTACACACTTTTTACTTTGGCCATGGGATGTCATGCTTCGTTACATGCAAAGGTATTATTTTACCGCAAACTCACGGGTAAAAAAAAGACGGGCGCCTCATTTTTGTTGAGGCGCCCGTTTAAACGTTAAGGATGCTATTTCTTACTTGTCGTATACACTTTTTTGTGTCATGGCACCCATGCCACCTCCACCTTCGGGCATACCCGGCATGCTGAATGCGTTTTCAACTTCCAGGCTGGCACCGTTCAGTTTGTACGTTTCAGTGGTTGTCATGACTTGGCCTTGCATATCCATTTTTGTGGTAATGGTCAATACGGTTTTGTCGGCATTCCAAACGGCTGTTGATTTGCGTTCCATTTGCATATCCATCATACCCATTTTGTTAATGGATTCTTTGCCGTCCAGGGTGTATTTATTGGTATTTTTCATTTCCTGGCCCATCATGTTTGATACGCTTTCAATGGTCAGGCTGTTAGCGTCCTGTGTGATGACCATTGAGGTTGGAGAAAAAGACATTTCGGTTTGTGGGGACTTTGTTGTGTTCAGTTTCCAGGTTCCGGAAAAGTTACTTTGAGCCATAGCCAAGCTGGCAACCAGCACAGCTGCAAGAGAAATAACTACTTTTTTCATGTTATTTGTTTTTAAATTGGTTAGTTGAATGTGTCGCCAAAAATAAAACTATTTTCGACTTTCTATTCATTTTTAGCGGTAAAAGACACAAATCTTCAGATTCCCCGCCACATTAAGCTGGCGGCAGTGAACCTCAATCGAAGGAAAAGCGGACTGAAGGGAGGTGCTGTTGGGTGGATGCTTCCATTTCGGCATCCACCCAACAGCACCGCACGTAAGGAAGCGCTACTTGCTGACGGAAAAAATAAACGGTTAATCCTCAGGTTTTGCATTTGATCCTGTAAAACCTCAGATTTTACAGTTGATCCAAAAGGTGGAACCGAGCAGAAAAGAAAATCGCCGCAAAACTGGAATTCAGTTAGTTACGGCGATTGTTGCTTTGTTGCGGAGGCAAGACTCGAACTTACGACCTTTGGGTTATGAGCCCAACGAGCTACCACTGCTCCACTCCGCGATCAATTGTGACACAAAAGTACAGGCTTTTTGTGCCCTGTGCAAATCTTTCACGAAAATTTACTGAAAAATAACATGAGGATGCTTCTGGGACATTTTTTTTCGTACATTTGCACATTGTTGTTTCTTTTGTGCAAAGATGATTATGTCAAAAACAAAAACCATGTTGGTCGAAGTTGCCCGGCAGTTGTTTGCAAAAAACGGCGTGCAGGAAACAACCATGAATGACATTGCTGAGGCATCGGGCAAAGGACGTCGTACACTGTACACCTACTTCAGGAACAAAGAAGAAATCTATCTGGACTGCATTGAAGTAGAACTTCAGCTTATTGCAACAACCATGCAAGGCGTTATGCGTCTAAATCTCGATCCCGAAGAAAAGATCAGAACATTCATCCGTACCCATTTTGACGTTTTCAAGGATACTGTGTTGAGAAACGGGAATTTAAACAGTCAGTTCTTTTGCGATATTACCGAGGTGGAAAAGTTTCGTCGTAAACTTGACCAGAAGGAAGCAGTCATGTTGGCTCAGATAATCGGTGAAGGAAAAGCAATGGGTTTGTTCCAGGTGGATGATGTGAAGAGTACGGCGAGAATACTTCAATTGTCACTGAAAGGTATGGAGGTTCCTTACATTCGTGAATCGGTGTTGCACCGCAGGAACCATATCAATTACATATACGATTTTCTATTTTTTGGATTGAAAGGACAACGTCAGCCTATGAATGTTGAGCCTGGTGTTAATCCGATTTACTAATCATAATACGTATCAACGTGAAATTACTCGAAGGAAAAACAGCTGTCGTCACGGGTGCTGCCCGTGGGATTGGTAAGGCAATAGCCAAAAAATTTGCTGAAGAAGGTGCCAACATAGCATTTACCGATTTAGCCATTGATGATAATGCAAAAGCGACTGAAGCAGAAATTGCCGCTTTTGGAGTAAAGGTAAAAGGCTTTGCCTCTAATGCTGCCAGTTTTGAGGATACCCACCGTGTTGTGGAAGACATTGTCAAGGAATTCGGCCGAATCGATATCTTGGTCAACAACGCAGGTATTACCCGCGATGGTTTGATGATGCGCATGTCTGAACAACAATGGGATATGGTAATCAATGTCAACCTGAAGTCAGCCTTCAACTTTATCCATGCTGTCACTCCCGTCATGATGAAACAAAAAGGCGGCAGCATCATCAACATGAGTTCAGTTGTAGGCGTTTCCGGTAACGCCGGTCAGGCAAACTATTCCGCCTCCAAGGCTGGTATGATTGGTTTGGCCAAGTCGGTTGCAGCTGAAAT
The DNA here is from genome assembly GCA_964411555.1 of uncultured Bacteroidales bacterium. Lineage (GTDB taxonomy): Bacteria > Bacteroidota > Bacteroidia > Bacteroidales > UBA1402 > UBA8389. The sequence goes on from CAYPLF010000003.1 coordinate 68,390, forward strand.
GGGCTCAAGGGGAATCCGTGCCAATGCGGTGGCTCCCGGTTTCATCATTACCGAAATGACAGGTCAATTACCCGAGGAAGTGCGCGCACAGTGGGCTGAAAAGATTCCGTTGAAACGAGGAGGTACACCAGAAGATGTGGCCAATGTCTGCGTTTTCTTGGGTTCAGACCTTTCATCGTATGTATCCGGTCAGGTAATCAATTGCTGCGGTGGCATGAACCGATGACCGTTCTTTACGAAGACAACCACCTCTTGATTGTCAATAAAGCCTGCGGCGAAATCGTACAGGTTGACAAAACCGGCGACACCTCGTTGGAGGAGTCACTCAAGCAGTGGATCAAGGAAAAATACAACAAGCCGGGTAACGTCTTCTTAGGCGTTACCCATCGGCTTGACCGTCCTGTTACCGGGGTGGTGGTATTTGCCAAAACCAGCAAATCACTGGCGCGGCTCAATGAGCAGTTCAAAAATGGTGACATGCACAAGACCTATCTGGCCTTGGTCAAGCAAGCTCCACCTTCGCTTGAGGGTACGTTGGAACAGTATTTATGGAGAAATGAAAAGCAGAACAAAAGTTATGTCTGCGACGCATCCAAGCCAGGGGCTAAAAATGCCATTTTGAAATACAAGTTGTTGGGTCATTCAGATACCTACCACCTCCTGGAGGTTAACCTGATGACGGGTCGGCACCACCAGATACGCTGTCAGCTCGCCGCTATGGGTTGTCCCATCAAAGGTGACCTAAAATACGGCTTTCCTCGTTCAAACCCCAATGGAGGCATATCGCTTCACGCCTGGCGCATCCGGTTTGTCCATCCGGTAAGCGGAGTGAATATTGATGTGACAGCACCGTTACCAGCCGACGATGTCATATGGAGTCATTTTAGACCTCAGCTAGAAGTTCACCAATAAGCTGTTAGGAAAAAAGTCAATCGATTTGAAATAATTTCCTTAAAAAAATATGTTTATTCAAAAAAATAGTATATCTTTGTACTCATAAACAACAACAACAACGTGGAAGATATTTGTATCATCAAGGAAATTTACAGGACACTCTACCAGTTTGAGAAAGATTTTCAAGAAGCTCATGAGGTAAGTATCAATGATGCCATGGTGTTGTGTTGTTTGAAAAACGGAGAAGAAAAGTCTGCCGGAGAGATTTGTGAATTTGTAGGTTTGTCGAATTCCAGGGTATCAAAGGTTTTGTGTTCCGTAGAGGATCATGGCTATATTTCCAGACGTCTGGGTTCCACCGACAGGAGACAGATGTTTTTTTCACTCACGGAAAAGGGGAAGAAGAAAATTGCTGAAATGATGGGCAAGAAGTTGCATTTCTCTGATTTGTTGAAGAATATCACCAAACAATGTGTTGGTTGATTTTTTTTGATTAGAAAGTTTCCAGTAGAAAATAATTATACAAGAAAATACAACTCTTCAATTTGATAAACAATGAAAACGAAAGTATTCAGATCGAATGCACGATGGTTGGCCACACTGACACTGGCACTTTTCATGTTGCCTTCCTGCAGTGGTCAGAAACCTGAGAAAGCAACAGAAAATTCGAACGCAACAACTATTAAAACAAGCAATATGGGAACAATTCATTTGTCAAAAGCAGAATTCCTGCAAAAGGTGGTCAATTACGAAACCAGTCCAAATGAGTGGAAATACTTGGGAGACAAACCTTGCCTGATTGACTTCTATGCCGATTGGTGCGGACCTTGCAAGGCTGTAGCACCCATCCTGGAAGAATTGGCCAAGGAATATGGTGATAAGATTGTAATTTACAAGATTGATACCGATAAGGAACAAGAACTGGCTGCGGCCTTTGGTATCCGCAGTATACCCAGCCTGTTGTTCGTACCCATGACAGGCAAGCCGCAAATGGCTCAGGGTGCACTGCCAAAGGATCAACTGAAAAAAGCCATTGACGAAATACTGTTGGCAAAGTAAAAAAGACGAAGGTTATCGTTTCACGTTTCATGACAGGTGCGGCATTGTTGACAATCAATCAATGCCGCTTTTTTTATACCTTTGGGGCAAACAAAACATACGTGGACCCTACTGTTCTTATTCGGCTGCAACACTTGTTTGTTGATTGGTGCGGCCAATCTCCCGAGCACATCACTCAACTACCGCCCAGCGGTTCATACCGATGTTACTGGCGCATGCAAACCGGCGACCGTTCTGCTTTGGGAACCTGGAATGCCGATCTGAGGGAGAATGACGCTTTTCTGTCGTTCACCCGCAGCTTCCTCCAGGCTGGACTGCCCGTGCCCACTGTTTACGCTGAATTACCCGAAGAGGGTCTGTACCTGTTGGAAGACCTGGGTTCGTGCATGCTGTTCGACAGGGTTCATGAGAAACCCTTTGATGCATCACTGGAACGCCTGTATGAGGCCAGTCTGGAGCAGCTGGTCGACCTGCAACTCAAGGGAAAGGACTGCATCGACTTCAGCAAATGCTACCCACGAGCTGCGTTCGACCGCAATTCCATGATGTGGGACCTGAATTACTTCAAGTACTATTTCCTCAAGTTGGTTCGCGTTCCGTTTGATGAACAGGCTTTGGAAGAAGACTTTTGCCGGTTCACCGATTACCTCCTTCAGGAGCGGAGTGACTATTTCCTGTTCAGGGATTTTCAGTCGGCCAACATCATGATCAAGGATGAGAAGCCTTATTTTATCGACTATCAGGGTGGAAGAAGGGGCGCACTGCAATACGACCCCGCCAGCTTGCTGTTTGACGCCAAGGCACGTCTGCCAAAGGATGCGCGTCAGCGACTGATCAATCATTACCTGGATGCATTGGCCGAAAAGAAGTCGGTTTTCCGCACCGAATTCCTGCATTTTTACGAAGGCTTTGTATTGATTCGCCTCATGCAGGCCATGGGGGCCTTTGGTTTCCGGGGCATCGTTGAAAAGAAACCCGGTTTTATGGAAAGTATTCCCCCAGCATTGACGCTGTTTTCAGATGTACTCGAAAATTGCTCGCTGCCGGTTGATATTCCCGAATTGAAAGCCTGCTTCCACCGCATGCTGAATTCCCATTACCTGAACGAGCTGCTCGATGGCCTGTCGGTAAAAACCTCCCGTACATGAAAGGGGTCATCTTTGCAGCCGGATTGGGGACGCGTCTGTATCCTTTGACCAAAGATGCACCCAAGGCTCTGGTGCCGGTAGCCGGTAGTACCATGCTGGAACATACGTTGTGCAAATTTGAGAAGGTTGGCATCAACGAGGTGGTTGTCAATGTACATGCATTTGCCGACAAGGTGGAAGCCGAACTGGTTTCATGGGCGCTCGAACACCCGGACATGACCCTTCGGGTTTCCAATGAGCGGGACTTGCTGTTGGAAACCGGGGGTGGATTGAAAAAAATGCGGCCCTGGTTGGAAGGTGAGCCGTTTCTGGTCCATAATGTGGATGTGTTGACCGACATCGATTTGGCCTCCCTGATGGAAGCCGACAAACGGTTTGCTGCTGAAAATCCTGCAGCCAAGCAGCTGAACGGTGAGCACCTGGCCACCTTGGCCGTTCGGAAAACAGAGAGTGACCGCTATTTCCTTTTCAACGACCAAGGCTTGTTGTATGGGTGGGAAAACGTGAAAACCGGAGAGAAGAAGATTTCCAGACCGGAAGAAACCTCTTTGCACCGTTTTGGCTTTACCGGTATCCATATCATCCACCCGGAACTTTTCGGTTTGATGTCGGAAACGGGTGTATTTTCCATTACCGACGTATACCTGAGACTGGCCAAACATCATGCCATCCGCTTGTTCGATGTGAGTGATAAAGCTTGGTTCGATATTGGAACTCCCGAGCAGTTACTGGCTGCTGAGGTCGATTGGAAACAGCGCTAAAAAAAGGGAAAGAGCCAAGCGGCACCTTCCCTTTAAATACAATAGGTTACTGCACTTATTTAATGCCGTTTTTCACGAAGAATTTCTTAAAAAACAACACCTGGAAATCGATGGAGTTGTTCCAGTAGTTGCCGTTATGAGCCCCCGGTCGAACCAAGTAATCGTGGTTGATTTTGTTAGCCAGCAATTTGGCGTGCAGGTTGTTGTTGACTTCAAAGAAGAAATCACTGTATCCGCAGTCGATGATCAACGCCAAATCTCCGTTCTTGATTTTGTCAATTTGGTTGATGACGGTGTGGCTGTCCCAGCGAGCCTGGTTCTGGCTCAGCTCTCCCAGTTGGTCTTTCATGTTCCAGTTGTTGGGGAAGGGGCGGATATCCACCCCGCCGCTGGTACTTCCGGCCGCACCAAACACATCCTTGTGGCGGAACGACAACCAGAGGGCGCCATGTCCACCCATGCTCAGACCCGTGATGGCTCTGGCTTTCCGATCGGCAATGGTGGGGTACTGGCCATCCACCCACTGTATGAGTTCGCTTGAAACAAAGGTTTCAAAGCGGACCGTGGAATCGGTGGGACTATCCCAATACCAGCTGTTTTTTCCATCGGGGCAAACAAAAATGATGTTGTTCTGGTCGGCCATATCGGGAAGTTCGGGTTTTGTTTGAATCCAGCTGTTTGCGTTTCCGCTGTGTCCGTGCAACAGATAGACCACCGGGCAGCGGTTGGTGGCTGAAGCATTGTCGGGAATAACGACTACAACGGGAAGGTCGATGTTCATCTTGGTGCTGTGGACAGTCTTTCTTTCCACTTTGGCGGCTGAAAGAGTCAGCGCCGAAAGGCAACACAGCAGGAGAAGAGTAAGGTGTTTCATAATGGGTAGGTTTAGATGGTACAAATGTACATCATCTTCGCTTTTCACCAAGAATTCCGTACTTTTGTGCCTCAAAAAAATTGCTGATGAATCCGAACGTGGAAGCCATGACCCCTTTTATTGTCATGGATGTATTGGAGCGTGCCAATGAATTGCAGGCTCAAGGCATCGATGTGGTGCATTTGGAAGTGGGGGAACCCGATTTTGATATCCCATCTTGTGTGGCACAGGCAGCTCAGGCAGCTTATCAAGCAGGCAAGACACATTATACACATTCATTAGGCAGTCCGGAACTTCGTCGGGAAATTGCACAATTTTACAAAGATGAGTACGGTGTGGAAGTCAATCCCGACTGCATCGTGGTGACATCGGGCTCTTCCCCGGCCATTCTGATGACTTTGTTGGCATTGTGTGAGCCAGGTAGCGAAGTGATATTGTCCAATCCCGGTTATGCCTGTTACAGCAATTTTGTGTTGGCGGTAAATGCGAAACCGATAGCCGTTGAGCTAAAACCGGAGCATCGTTTCCAATATGATATAGAGGCCATCAAAGCCTCCATTACCGATAAAACAAGGGCCATATTTGTCAATTCTCCCATGAACCCGACCGGCGGTTTGGTGGATGATGCGGTGTTTGAAAACCTGGCAACACTCGATATACCCATTATTTCCGATGAAATCTACCACGGTTTGGTGTACGAAGGAAGGGCACGCAGCATTTTGGAATTCACCTCAAACGCGTTTGTGCTGAACGGCTTTTCCAAGCGGTTTGCCATGACGGGGATGAGGTTAGGTTACTTGATAGCTCCCAAACCCTATATGCGCGCTTTGCAGACCATCCAGCAGAACCTGTTCATTTGCGCCCCCAGTACGGCTCAGGAAGCCGGCATCGCAGCACTGAAGCAAGCTGACGGTGATGTTCAACGTATGCGGGAAACATACAAAGAACGCCGCGATTACATGGTCGAGCGCTTGTTGAAGATGGGGTTTGGCATTCCGGCCACTCCGCAAGGAGCCTTTTATGTTTTTTGCGATGCAACCCGGTTTACGCGCGATGCCTATGCGTTCGCCTTCGATGTACTGGAAAAAGCTCATGTCGGTATAACACCCGGTGTTGATTTCGGAACAGCCGGAGAGGGGTATGTGCGCTTGTCGTATGCTAACTCCCTGGAACGTATTCGGGAAGGGTTGGACAGGCTTGAGGCATATCTTGGCCGGAAGTCCGGATAAGCACAAAAAAAAGGAATCAATCGTGCGTGGTGCTTTTTCTTGATAATCAGTTGATTTCATTAACGCAAAGCGATGATTAGTCAAAAAAACAGGTAAAAAAGTTATATTTCGTAAGATTTTTACAGAAAAATACTTGAAATTATTTTTTTTGTTGAAAAAAGCCCTATCTTTGTCGCAAAATTGAGAAACGAACTCTATGTCGAGTATTATTCTATCCAGCATTATTCTGATTGGTATTATTCTGCTAAAGATAAAGACCAGGTAGTAAGAGTGTGTGGATTGAGAACATAATTTAAGCCCTTCTTGCTACCTGGCAAGAAGGGCTTTTTTTTACCGACACCGGAAAGTGGAACAAACAACAACTAACAAAAACGATATGTCAAACAAGATTTTTATTTTCGACACAACCCTCAGAGACGGCGAACAAGTGCCGGGATGTCAGTTGAACACTGTAGAAAAGATTCAAGTGGCAAAAGCGTTGGAGACGCTTGGTGTTGACGTGATTGAAGCCGGCTTTCCCATTTCCAGCCCGGGTGATTTCAATTCGGTGGTGGAAATCAGCAAAGCAGTAACTTGGCCGGTGATCTGCGCCTTGACCCGTTCGGTACAGAAAGACATCGAGGTGGCTGCCGAGGCACTGAAATATGCCAAGCGCGGTCGTATCCATACTGGTATAGGAACATCCGACTACCACATCAAGTACAAATTCAATTCCAATCAGGATGATATTCTGGAGCGTGCCATTGCTTGTGTGAAGTATGCCAAGAAGTACGTGGAAGATGTGGAATTTTACGCCGAAGACGCCGGCCGTACCGACAACGTGTATTTGGCCAAGGTGGTTGAAGCTGTTATCAAAGCAGGTGCTACCGTGGTCAATATTCCCGATACAACGGGGTATTGCTTGCCCAATGTGTACGGTGAAAAAATCAAGTTTTTGATGGAAAATGTGAAAGGTGTGCACAAAGCCATCCTTTCCACCCATTGCCACAACGATTTGGGTATGGCTACCGCCAACACCATGGCCGGTATCCTGAACGGTGCCCGTCAGGTGGAAGTAACCATCAACGGTATCGGTGAACGGGCCGGCAACACCTCGCTCGAGGAAATAGCCATGATTTTGAAGTGCCACAAAGATTTGCCCTACGAAACCAACATCAACACCCAGTTTATTATTCCGACCAGCCGTATGGTGTCCAGTTTGATGAACATGCCCGTACAGCCCAACAAGGCCATAGTAGGCCGTAATGCCTTCGCACACTCCTCGGGTATCCATCAGGACGGGGTATTGAAGAACCGCGAAAGCTACGAAATCATGGACCCCAAGGAAGTTGGTTTGGACGAAAACGCCATCATCCTGACAGCCAGAAGTGGACGCGCCGCGTTAAAGCACCGCTTGCAGGTGTTGGGTGTTGATATTGATGGTGATCGCTTGCAGGAAGTCTACCAGGAATTTCTTAAATTAGCCGATCGCAAGAAGGACATCAACGACGACGACATCATGTTGCTCGTAGGGATGGAACGCTTGCAGAACCGTCGCATCAAGTTGGACAGTTTGCAGGTTATTTCCGGTAAGGGCGTGAAGCCGGTGGCTGCTCTTTGTTTGGATATTGCCGGTGAGAAATTTGAAGCCACGGCTTCCGGTAACGGTCCTGTGGATGCAGCCATCAAGGCGTTGAAGCACATCATCAACCGGGAAATGACCTTGAAGGAATTCCTCATCCAGGCCATTTCCAAAGGCAGCGACGATACGGGTAAGGTACACATGCAGGTGGAACACGAGGGCGTGGTGTACTACGGTTTCTCCGGCAACACCGATATTGTTACCGCTTCGGTTGAAGCATACATCGACGCCATCAACAAATTTGTAAAGTAAGTTAGGTTTTCAAGATAGAACGATATGGCAAAAACATTGTTTGACAAGATTTGGGACAAGCACGTGGTAACAGCGGTAGAAGAAGGTCCCACACAGTTGTACATTGACAGGCATTACTGTCACGAAGTAACCAGTCCGCAGGCTTTCCAGGGCTTGAGGGACAGGAACCTGAAGGTGTTCCGTCCGGCCAATACCTATTGCATGCCCGACCACAACATCCCCACCCTCGATCAGGACAAGCCCATTGCCGACCTGGTGTCACGCAACCAGGTGGAAACGCTGAACCGGAATGCCGAAGAATTCGGTTTGACGCTGTACGGCTTGGGTCATCCCAAAAACGGGGTGATTCACGTGGTGGGCCCGGAAAACGGCTTGACTTTACCCGGCATGACCATCGTGTGCGGTGACTCCCACACGTCCACCCACGGAGCCATGGGTGCCGTTGCTTTCGGCATCGGTACGTCCGAAGTGGAGATGGTGCTGGCTTCGCAGTGCATCCTTCAAAGCAAACCGAAACGTATGCGGATTTCGGTGGAAGGCAAGCTGAATGCTTCTGTAACTGCCAAAGACATGGCCTTGTACATCATTGCCAAAATGACCACGGGTGGTGCCACGGGTTACTTTGTGGAATACGCAGGCCAGGCAGTTCGTGACTTGAGCATGGAAGGCCGTCTCACCTTGTGCAACCTGTCCATTGAGATGGGTGCCCGTGGAGGTATGGTTGCTCCCGATGAGAAGACAATCGCCTACTTGAAAGGTCGTGAATTCGCCCCCAAGGGAGCTGACTGGGATAAGGCCGTTGCTTATTGGAAAACATTGGTCAGCGATCCGGATGCCGAATTCGACCAGGACATCACCTTCCAGGCTTCAGACATTGAACCCATGGTTACCTATGGTACCAATCCCGGTATGGGCTTAGGTATTACCGGTTCCATTCCTACTCTCGACCAAATTGATGAGGCCGGCCGTATTTCCTTTGAAAAGTCGTTGAACTACATGGGATTCAAACCGGGCGAAGCGATGGTGGGAAAAAAGGTGGACTACGTATTTTTGGGTAGTTGCACCAATGGCCGCATTGAAGACTTCCGGGCGTTTGCTGCTTATGTGAAGGGAAAGAAAAAGCACCCCGATGTGGTGGCCTGGCTGGTTCCGGGTTCTTGGGCCGTTGAAGCTCAATGCCGCGCCGAAGGTTTGGTAGAGATCTTGGAGGAAGCAGGATTTGCGCTGCGTCAACCCGGTTGTTCGGCCTGTCTGGCTATGAACGAAGACAAGGTGCCTGCCGGCAAATACGCCGTCTCCACCTCGAACCGCAACTTTGAAGGCCGTCAGGGTCCGGGTGCCCGCACCATTTTGGCCGGTCCATTGGTCGCCGCTGCTGCCGCCGTAACGGGTTGTATCACCGATCCGAGAGCGTAACCAGTCAGCTGTAACCCATCACCCATCACCGTTCACTGTTTTTACTGATAGTCATCAATCTGTTAAACCCTTCGCTATGGAACCAGTTTATTCGTTTCCAGTTCCCATCCAAGTGCGCTTCAATGACGTGGACATCATGGGGCATGTGTCGAACACGGTTTACCAGAATTACTACGATACTGGAAAGACCGCCTATTTCGACGAACTGCTGCCTGATCTGGATTACATGAATCTCGGTGTGGTGGGTGCTTCCATCAAAATTGACTATTTGCTGCCCATCTACATGAAGTACCGCATTACCGTGGTCACCCGCATAGCGGTGTTGGGCAGGAAAAGTTTCACGATGGAACACCGACTCATCAATCAGGAATCGTGCGAGACGCTTTCCACCTGCAGCGCCGTGTTGGTGTGCTACGATGTGAAGAACAACAGGAGTTTGGTTATACCGGAGCATTGGCGGCAAGCCATCATCAGGCATGAAGGCGAACAACTGGTGGTCAAATAAACGGGTTAATAAAACAATCAGAAAAAAGAAATCAGAAGTATAGCATTATGGAAAAATTGACGATAATCACATCAACGGTCGTTCCGCTCCCCATCGAGAACGTGGATACCGACCAGATCATTCCCGCTCGTTTTCTCAAGGCAACCTCCAAGGAGGGCTTTGGCGACAACTTATTCCGCGACTGGCGGTACGACAAGAACGATCAGCCCATAAAGGACTTTGTGTTGAACAATCCTACCTACAAAGGCTCAATTTTGGTGGCAGGCAAAAATTTCGGCAGTGGTTCAAGTCGTGAACACGCAGCCTGGGCTGTGGCCGGTTACGGATTCAGGGTGGTGGTGTCCAGCTTTTTTGCCGACATATTCCGCAACAATGCCTTGAACAACGGCATCTTACCGGTGGTGGTCAGCGAGTCGTTCCTGGCCGGCATCTTTGCTGCCGTCAAGGGTGACGCTGGCATCACGTTGACCGTTGATTTGTCAAAACAAACCATATCCAACAACGCCTCGGGTGAATCAGCCAGTTTCGACATCAATCCGTATAAAAAGAATTGCCTGTTGAACGGATTTGACGACATCGATTTCCTGCTTAGCCAAAAAAATAAAATCGAAGCCTGGGAAGTCCAACAAAAGGTCTATTGAAGGCATCATCAAACATACAATCCATGAACATCGAACTACTGGATACTACGCTTAGGGATGGGGAACAGACCTCGGGTGTTTCGTTTGCCAGTCAGGAAAAATTGAGCATTGTACGCTTGTTGCTCGAGGAACTGCACGTTGACAGAGTCGAAGTGGCTTCTGCACGGGTATCGAGTGGTGAGTTGGAGGCTGTCAAACGCATAGCCGTCTGGGCTAAGGGGCATGACATGCTGGACAAGGTGGAGGTGCTGGGTTTCATCGATAAGGGCGTTTCCATCGGTTGGTTGGAACAGGCCGGCTGCCGTGTACTCAACTTGTTGTGCAAGGGCTCGTTCAAGCATGTTTCCGAACAGCTGCACAAAACACCCGAACAACACATAGAAGATATTCGCGCTGAGGTGGCACTGGCTACGAAAAAAGGTATTACGGTCAATGTGTACCTGGAGGACTGGTCAAACGGCATCCAACATTCGCCCGAATACGTGTTCCTACTGATGGACAGCCTCAAAGAGCTGCCCATCCGCCGCTTCATGCTACCCGACACCCTGGGCATCCTGAACCCGGACAAAACAGGTCTGTACTGCCAGCAAATGGTTGACCGCTATCCTTTGCTGACCTTCGATTTTCATGCGCACAACGATTACGACCTGGCTGTGGCCAATGTATTGGCTGCTGTCAGACACGGTATCAAAGGGGTGCATGTCACGGTCAACGGGTTAGGTGAACGGGCCGGCAATGCCCCTCTGACCAGCGTGGTGGCCGTATTGCACGACCAACTCAAGGTTGAAACCAATATTAGGGAAGACAAACTGACCACCGTCAGCAAGATTGTGGAATCTTATTCAGGCATCCGCATTCCGGCCAACAAACCGGTGATCGGGGACAATGTGTTTACCCAATGTGCGGGTATCCATGCCGACGGGGATGCAAAGAATAACCTGTATTTCAACGACTTGTTGCCGGAACGTTTCGGCCGTACCCGCGAATATGCGTTGGGCAAGACGTCCGGCAAGGCCAGCATCCAGAAGAACCTGGAAGCGTTGGGTATCGAACTCGACCAAGAATCCATGCGTCTGGTCACCGAACGCATTATTGAACTGGGTGACAAGAAGGAACAGGTGACGCAGGAAGATCTGCCTTACATCATTTCCGACGTGTTGAAGGAAACCAACAGCGCTGAATTGGTCCGTATACTGAATTATTCGTTGTCGTCGGCTCAAGGATTAAAACCTATGGCTACCGTCATGTTGGAAATCAAGGGCGAGTCTTATCAGGAAACCTCTCAGGGTGATGGTCAGTACGATGCGTTCATGAAGGCGCTGCGCAAGGTTTACAAATCGCTGAACCGTACCTTCCCCATGCTGACTGACTACGCGGTAACCATTCCTCCCGGCGGGCGTACCGACGCGTTTGTGCAGACCATTATCACGTGGACGTACAATGGAAAAACGTTCCGAACCACCGGTTTGGACGCTGACCAGACGGCTGCTGCCATCAAGGCGACTATAAAAATGTTGAATATCATAGAACTATAAAGATGAAACTTTCCATCGCTGTATTGCCCGGGGACGGCATTGGTCCCGAAATAGTCGAACAGGCGTTGAACGTCACAAAGGCTGTGTGTCAGAAATTTGGTCACGAACTGGTGTATGAAACAGCCTTGACTGGTGCTTGCGCCATCGATGCGTACGGGGAGCCCTATCCTGAAAGAACCCACGAGTTGTGCATGCGCTCGGACGCTGTGCTGTTTGGCGCCATCGGTTCGCCCAAGTACGACAACGATCCTACGGCCAAGGTGCGGCCGGAGCAGGGTTTGCTGGCCATGCGCAAGAAGCTGGGTCTGTACGCCAACGTCCGCCCGGTGACCGTGTTCCCTTCGTTGATTGAGCGTTC